>JAEUNN010000397.1 GCA_016791085.1 Rhodocyclaceae bacterium
GTAGATGGCGTTGCCGAACCAGCCGCCGAACAGCATGGGCTCGATGGTGTAGTAGCCGATCACCATGGACGGAATCGCCAGGGCGACCAGGGGCAGCCAAACGACCCAGGGCGTTTCGTGAGGTTCGCCGCCATGGTGGGCATGCTCGTCCTCACCATGGTCATCGTGACCGTGGTCTTCCACCGGCTTGTCGTGGAAACGCTCTTTGCCGTGGAACACCAGGAAGTACATGCGGAAGGAGTAGAACGCAGTCACGAACACACCCGCCACCACGCAGAAGTAGGCGTAGGAGGCGCCCGCGATGTGCGCTTCGTGCACCGCTTCGATGATCGAATCCTTGGAGTAGAAGCCGGACAGGAACGGAAAGCCGATCAGCGCCAGCGACCCGATCAGCGACGTGATCCAGGTGACCGGCATGTACTTCCACAGGCCGCCCATGTTGCGCATGTCCTGGTCGTGGTGCATGCCGATGATGACCGAACCCGCCCCCAGGAACAGCAGCGCCTTGAAGAAGGCGTGCGTCATCAGGTGGAACACCGCCACCGAGTACGCCGAAACGCCCAGAGCAACCGTCATGTAGCCAAGTTGCGACAGCGTCGAATACGCCACCACGCGCTTGATGTCATTCTGCACGATGCCCAGAAAGCCCATGAACAGCGCGGTGGTCGCGCCTATCACCAGCACGAAGGACAGCGCGGTTTCCGACAGTTCGAACAGCGGCGACATGCGGGCTACCATGAAGATGCCCGCCGTCACCATGGTGGCCGCGTGGATGAGCGCGGAAATCGGGGTCGGGCCTTCCATCGAGTCAGGCAGCCACACGTGCAGCGGAACCTGCGCCGACTTGCCCATCGCGCCGATGAACAGGCAGATGCAGGTAACGCTGAGCAGCGCCCAGGGCGCGCCCTTGAACAGTTCGATGTTGATCGCAGCCAGTTCGTCGGCCTTGGCAAACACCTCGGCGTAATTGAGGCTGCCCGCGTAGGCGGCCAGCAGGCCTATGCCGAGCAGAAAGCCGAAGTCGCCCACGCGATTGACCAGGAAGGCCTTGAGGTTGGCGTAAATTGCCGTGGGTCGCGTGTACCAGAAGCCGATGAGCAGGTAGGACACCAGGCCGACCGCCTCCCAGCCGAAGAACAGCTGCACGAAGTTGTTGCTCATGACCAGCATGAGCATCGAGAACGTGAATAGCGATATGTAGGCGAAAAAGCGGTTGTAGCCGTCGTCCTCGGCCATGTAGCCGATGGTATAGACGTGCACCATGAGCGACACGAAGGTCACGACCAGCATCATCATGACCGTGAGCTGATCGATCAGGAAGCCGACCTCGAAGCGCAGGTTGTCGCTCGTCGCCCAGGTGTAGAGCGTGCCGTTGAACACGTTGCCGGCCGATACGTCGCGGAATATGACGATCGACGCCACGAAGGCCACGGCCACACCCAGGATGGTGACCGAGTGCGCCACCCAGCGCGGAATTACGCGACAAAACAGGCCCGCGATGATCGCGCCGAACAAGGGCGCCAGCGGCACGATCAGATAGAGGGTTTTCATGTCCATGCTTAGCCCTTCAGGCTGTCGAGGTCATCGACGTGGATGGTGCGCAGGTTGCGGAACAGGACCACGAGTATCGCCAGTCCGATTGCCGATTCGGCGGCCGCGACCGTAAGGATGAAAAACACGAAAATCTGGCCCGACACGTCGTGCAGGTAATGCGAAAACGCGACGAAATTCATGTTCACCGACAGCAGCATCAGTTCGATCGCCATCAGCAGGATGATGAGGTTCTTCCGGTTAAGGAATATCCCCACCACCGAAATCGCGAACAGAATCGCGCCTAGCACCAGATAGTGCGACAAAGATATGGCCTGCAATTTTTGCCTCCCCGAGCTTGTTTGGCCTGTTACGCGATCAGCGCTTTTCCGCAGGCATGGAAACCAGCCGTACCCGATCCTTGCGCTTGACGGCAACCTGTTCGGACGGATCCTGCTGCTTGCTGTCGGAGCGGCGCCGCAAGGTCAGCGCGATCGCGGCAACCATTGCGACGAGCAGTATCACCGCCGCCAGTTCGAACGGATATACATAGTCCGTATAGATGAGCCGGCCCAGTTCTTTGGTATTGCTGTAAGCGGCCGCGGAGGTGTCAACGGTGGAAGGCGCATCGTCGGAACGGATGCCGCCCAGCACCTTGACCATCGCAAACACGATGCCGCCGGCAACGATAAGCCCCACCGGAAGATAGCTCCAGAACCCCTTGCGCAGTCGCTCGATGTTGATGTCCAGCATCATGACCACGAACAGGAACAGCACCATGACCGCGCCTATATAGACGAGCACCAGCGTGATGGCGAGAAATTCCGCCTCCAGCAGCAGCCATATGCCGCCGGCCGTGAAGAACGCCAGCACCAGAAAAAGCGCCGCGTGCACCGGGTTGCGCATGGTGATCGTGCACAACGACGACAGTACAAGTATCAGAGACAGGGCGTAAAAAACTAAGGTTTTGAATTCCATGGTTTGTCGGTGCCCGCACCCTCAACGGTACGGCGCATCAGCCTCCCGGTCCTTGGCAATCTGCTCTTCGTAACGGTCTCCCACGGCGAGCAGCATCTGCTTGGTGTAATAGAGGTCGCCGCGCGCCTCGCCGTGATATTCGAACACCCGGGTTTCGACGATCGCATCGACGGGGCAGGCCTCTTCGCAAAAGCCGCAGAAGATGCACTTGGTGAGGTCGATGTCGTAACGCGTGGTGCGGCGTGTTCCATCGTCGCGCTGGTCGGATTCGATGGTGATCGCCATGGCCGGACAGACCGCCTCGCAAAGTTTGCAGGCGATGCAGCGCTCTTCGCCGTTCGGATAACGGCGCAGCGCGTGCAGGCCGCGGAAACGATGGCTTTGCGGCGTCTTTTCCTCGGGGTACTGCACCGTGATCTTGCGGGCGAATATGTAGCGCCCGGTCAAGGACATCCCCTTCAGGAGTTCCTTGAGAAATATGCTGCTGAAAAAGTCTTTCATCGATCCCATGGGCTAATCCTCACTTCCAGATGTTCCAGGGCGACATCACCCACGCAGCGACCAGCGTAAGCCACACCAGGGTGAGCGGGATGAATATTTTCCAGCCCAGACGCATCACCTGGTCATAGCGGAAACGCGGGAAAGTCGCGCGGAACCACAGGAACAGGAAAATCACAAACAGCATTTTGAGCAGCAGCCAAGGCAGCCCATGGGGGAGGAAGCCGAATGGCGACAGCCAGCCTCCGAGGAATAGCGTCGAGGTCAGCGCGGATATCAGGATGATGGCGCCGTACTCGGCCAACTGATACACGGCAAACGCCATGCCCGAATAATCGACGTGGAAACCGGCCACGATTTCCGATTCGCCTTCCGCCAGGTCGAACGGCGCACGGTTGGCTTCGGCCACCCCGGAAATCAGATAAACCGCGAACATGGGCAGCAAGGGCAACCAGTTCCAGGACAGGAAACCCCAGCCACGTTCGGCGAACCAGCCCTTGGCCTGGCCATGCACGACATCGGTCAGGTTAAGGCTGCCGGACACGAGCAATACGCACACCAGCGCAAAACCCATGGCGAGTTCGTAAGAAACGACTTGCGCCGCGGAACGCATGGCGCCCAGGAATGCGTACTTGGAGTTGGAAGCCCATCCCCCCAGCATGATGCCGTATACACCCAGGGAGGTGATCGCCATCACATACAACAGGCCGGCGTCGATATTGGCGACCGCCATGTCCTCACTGAACGGGACCACGGCCCAGCCGGCAAGCGCTGCCCCTAGGGACAACACCGGCGCAAGCAGAAAAATTTTCTTGTCCGCGCCGGACGGAATGATGATTTCCTTGATGAACAGTTTGAGTCCATCGGCGAGCGGCTGAAGTATGCCCAGCGGACCGACCCGGTTCGGACCGATGCGCACCTGCACGGCGCCGATCACGCGGCGTTCCGCGAGGGTGAGATAGGCGACGCCGCCGAACACGGGCAGTACGATGATGAGGATTTTGAGTATGGTCCAGACCGTGGTCCACACCGGCACCCACGCCGCGCCGAACCACTGCTGCCCAATTTGTTGGACGAATTCCATCAGGCTCGCTCCACCGTTATTTCAGCGAACATCGCGCCAAGTGCAGCCGTTTCTTCCCGCGCTGCCGCGACGCGTACGCAGGAGTCGGCGACACCGTCGTCGGCCTGGGCGGTCAACACGACCGAACCGCTGGCGCCGCCAATTTTGACGCGCTGCCCGTCCTCGATGCCCAGCCTGGCCAGCGTGGCGGCCGACATGCGAGCCGCAGGCGCTGACGCGTCACGGGTTTTTTGCAGACTGGCCGCACGCCGCACCAGCGGATCGGCGGAATAGATCGGAACGTCGGCAATGCGCTGCAGTCCCGACGCAGGCGCCGCATCCTCCAGCACCACGCCGCTCGCATAGTTGTTGGCGCGCCCGCCCAGCACGACGGAACGCCCGGCCAGCGCTTCGTCGCGCACGGCTTCGCTGGATTCGAAACTGAATCCCGGCATTTCCATCATGCTGCCAAGCTTGCGCAGCACTTTCCAGCCCGGCCGGCAGTCACCCACCGGCTTGGCGACCGCATTGAAACTTTGGATGCGCCCTTCGGTATTGACGAAAGTGCCCGAAGTTTCCGCGTAAGTTCCAATAGGAAGCGCGATCACGTTGCTCAGTTTGCCCAGCCGGTCGGCGAAGGGCGTAAGCGCGATGACCAGATCGGCGCGGTCCATCGCCAGGCGCGCTGCCGCGGTGTCGAAAAAGTCCGCATCCGCGTCGGCGTGCAACAGAATGTAGGCGTTCAGCTTGGCCGCCACCATGTCGCGCGCATTGAGACCTTTGATTCCGGCGAACGGGACCGCGCTCGCGGCGTAGCCGCCTACGCTGTTGGCGCCCTCGCCCAGGTAGCCGAAGCGCGTCGCCGTCAGGCGCGCGATTTCCTGCGCGATCAAGTGCAGTTCGGAAGCGCGCGGATGTTGCTGGGCGAAGTTGCCCAGTACGATCATGGCCTGCTTGCCGGCGAGGAATTCCGCAGCGATTTTTTGGGCGACGCCACTGGGCTTGCAATCCCCCAGCGCGAATTCCGTCTTGCCTCCGACCGTATCATGCACGGCCTTGAGCACTTCCTTGAACAGCGCCGGCAACTCCGACGGCGCACCCAGCAAGGTGTGCGAAACCGGCAGCGCCCAGTCGTCCATCGCGCTGTTGATGACGCTGACGCGCGTTCCCTTTTTTGCGGCCTGACGCAGACGATGGCAGAGCAGAGGATGATCCTTGCGCAGGAAACTTCCCACCACGAGTACGCGGTCGCTTGCCGCAAAATCCTTGATCGAACCACCCAGCCAGGGGGCTCCGGCCAACTTGCCGTCGAGTCCGAAGTCGCTTTGACGCAGGCGGAAATCGACGTTGCCGCTACCCAGGCCGCGCACGAATTTCTGCAACAGATATAGCTCTTCCAGGGTCGCCTGCGGTGACGCCAAAGCGCCGATGGATGCCGCGCCATATTTGCTGCTGATCGAACCCAGACGCTTGACGGCCTCTTCAAGGGCGGTCTGCCAGTCGGCGCTTTTGCCCATGACCATCGGTCCGGCAAGGCGCGACTCGGCGTTGATGCCCTCGTACGAGAAACGGTCCCGGTCAGCCAGCCAGCATTCGTTGATGGCGTCGTTCTCGAGCGGCAGCACGCGCTTCACGACTTCGTGCTTCACCTGCACGATAAGATTGGCACCCAGGCCGTCATGGGGACTGACGGATTTGCGGCGTACCAACTCCCAGGTGCGCGCGGAAAAGCGGAACGGCTTCGAGGTGAGCGCACCGACCGGACACAGATCTATGGAATTGCCCGATAGTTCGGAATCCACGGTGCGATCGACGAATGCCAGAATTTCCGAACGCTCGCCGCGATTGGCGACGCCCAGTTCCATGACACCGGCAATTTCCTGGCCGAAGCGGACACAGCGCGTGCAGTGTATGCAGCGCGTCATGTCGGTGGAAATGAGCGGGCCAAGGTTCTTGTTCACGACGACACGCTTGGCTTCGGTGTAGCGCGAGGCGGTCTGTCCATAGCCGACGGACAAATCCTGCAACTGGCACTCGCCGCCCTGGTCGCAGATCGGGCAATCAAGCGGGTGGTTGATGAGCAGGAACTCCATCACCCCTTTTTGCGCGGTGACCGCCTGCTGGGAATGGGTCCACACCTTCATGCCATTGGTCGCAGGCGTGGCGCAGGCAGGTGCCGGCTTCGGCGCCTTTTCGACCTGCACCAGGCACATGCGGCAATTGGCCGCGATGGATAGCTTCTTGTGATAGCAGAAGTGCGGTATGTAGACGCCCAGCTTGTTGGCACCGTCCATGACGGTGCTGCCTTCGGGCACCTCTACCTTCTTGCCGTCGATCTCGATCTCTAGCATGCCTGTTCCACGTAGATCTTGCTGCCCTCTAGCTGAACGTCCACCGGCACAAGACA
>JAEUNN010000271.1 GCA_016791085.1 Rhodocyclaceae bacterium
GCCTGGCTGTTGTGGGGCGTGGATGACGCCACGCACGAAATAAAAGGCACGACGTTCGACCCATTTCGAGCCAAGGGCGAGGGCAATCAGCCCCTCATCATGTGGCTCACGCAGAAAACCGCGCCACGGCCGGATTTTTGCTTTCACGAAGTGCAGCATCCGCAGGGCCGGCTGGTGCTGCTGGAAATCCATCCACCGCGCAGCGCGCCGCTGGCCTTTGCCGGCGAACGTTACATACGTATAGATAGCCACAAAACCCGGCTTGCCCAGCATGCGGACAAGGAAGCGCGGATATGGGCGCTGCTGGGGCATAAAGACGACTGGTCCGGCGAAGTGCTGGCCGCGGCTGCAATCGACGACCTCGATCCCGCCGCCGTCGCGGTCGCGCGCCGGCGTTTTACGGAATACCTGCTCAAATCCGAGCCCGATGCAGCGCGCCACGAACAAATCCGGCAGGAGGCGGCAGATTGGTCCGTGCCCACCCTGCTGAACAAGGCCCACATCACCCGGCAGGGCAGGATTACGCGCGCGGCGCTGCTACTGCTGGGACGCGATGAGGCGGCGCATTTTCTTGCGCCGGTCGATGCGAAAATCAGCTGGGTACTGCGCGACGCCGCAAACCGGACCGAATCGTCCCAGCACTTCGGCCTGCCTTTTTTGTTGTCGACGGAAAAGGTGTTCGGCCGCATCCGCAACCTGACGGTCGAACACATGCCTGACGGCACGCTATTTCCGACCGCGCTGGCGCGCTACGACGCCTGGGTCATGCGCGAAGCACTGCACAATTGCGTTGCGCATCAGGATTACCGGCTGGGCGGTAAAATCAACCTGGTCGAGCACCCGGACCGCCTGGTGTTCGGCAACCTGGGCCAGTTCATTCCGCCAAGCGTGGAATGGATGCTGGAACACCAGTCGCCGCCCGAGCATTACCGCAACCAGTGGCTGATCGACGGCATGATCCGCCTGCGCATGATAGACCAGGCGGGTAGCGGCATCCGGCGCATGTTCGAAACGCAGCGCCAGCGTTACTTTCCGCTGCCTGATTATCTGATCGACGCCAGCGATCTGGGCTACCCGCGCGTGGAAGTGGCGATACGCGGCACCATCGTCGACGCCAATTACACGCGGCTGCTCATGAAGCGCGGCGACCTCGACCTGCGCCAGGTGCTGCTGCTGGACCGCATACAAAAGCGCATCCCCATCGCGTCCGACGATGCCAGGATGCTCAGGCAGGAAAAACTCATAGAGGGCCGCTCGCCGAATTTCCATGTTTCGGCCAAAGTGGCAGCGTGGACCGGCGACAAGGCCGGTTACATTCGCAACCGCGGTTTCGATGACCAGTATTACCGCGGGCTGGTGCTGGGCTACCTGCAGAAGTACGGCCATGCACGGCGCCAGGACCTGGACGAACTTCTGCTGCGCAAGCTGCCTGACGTGCTGAGTACGGCGCAGAAAGGGCACAAGCTGCGCAACCTGCTGCAAGCCATGCGGCGCGAGGGATTGATCCAGAGGGAGGGCCCCAAATCCGCGGCGTTTTGGCGGCTGGCAACCGCGTCACCGGGCGCTTTGCTAAATTCCGCAGAGTAGCCGGCTTTAGCAAACGCTATAACAGTAACCCATTGATTCATATGTTTTCTTGTGCCGTTCGGCGGGGCGGCTAGCAATCTGGAGCGTGTCATGAAACTGCATTTCGAGTCGGACCTGGATTACCAGTTGCAGGCCATCGGTGCGGTGTGCGACCTGTTCCGCGGGCAGGAGGCCTGCCGCACCGAATTTACGGTGACACTGCGCGCGTCCGCGGCGGCTGAGGAGCAATCCCCGGGCGGCGGGGCCAAGCAACTGCCGCTGGGTTTGGCCGAATCGCATCTGGGCATCGGCAACCGGCTGACGCTGCTGGACGAAGATCTGCACGCCAATCTGCAGGACCTGCAGTTGCGTAACGGCTTGCCGCCTTCCGAGCAGCTTGTTTCCGGCGATTTCACGGTGGAAATGGAAACCGGAACCGGAAAGACCTACGTCTATCTGCGCACCATTTTCGAACTGAACAAGCGCTTCGAATTTACCAAATTCGTGATCGTGGTGCCGTCGGTGGCGATCAAGGAAGGCGTTTATAAAACGCTGCAGATTACCGCGGACCACTTCAAGGACTTGTACGCCGGCCAGGCTTTTGACTATTTCCTGTACAACTCCGACAAGCTCGGGCAGGTACGCAATTTCGCGACCAGTTCGAATATTCAGATCATGGTGGTTACGGTCGGCGCGATCAACAAGAAGGACGTCAACAACCTTTACAAGGACAGCGAAAAGACCGGCGGTGACAAACCCATAGACCTGATCCGCGCGACGCGGCCCATCGTGATCGTCGACGAGCCGCAAAGCGTGGATGGTGGCCTGGAAGGCCGCGGCAAGGAAGCGCTGGGCGCGATGCATCCACTGTGCACCCTGCGCTATTCGGCCACCCACGTGGACCGGCATCACATGTTGTATCGGCTCGATGCCGTGGATGCCTACGAGCGCAAGCTGGTCAAACAGATCGAGGTCGCGTCGGCGACGCTGCAGGACGCCTACAACAAGCCCTATCTGCGCTTGAAGTCGGTGTTCAACAAGCGCGGAAAAATTGGTGCCGTGGTCGAACTGCACGTGCAAACCGCCAGCGCGGTTCAGCCGCGGGACGTTACGGTAGCGGATGGCGACCGGCTGGACGAGCTGACGGGGCGTGCCATTTATGCCGAAATGCGCATAGGCGAAATCAACGTGAAGCAGGAATACGTCGAGTTGCGCTATCACGGCGGCGAGGTGTTCCTGCGCCCCGGTCAGGCGCATGGCGACGTGGACCCGCAGGCGATTCAGCGCCAACTGATACGCCGTACCATCAAGGAGCATCTGGATAAGGAACTATTGCTGAGACCGATGGAAATCAAGGTGCTGTCGCTATTTTTCATCGACGAGGTGGCAAAGTATCGGACTTACGATGCGGAAGGCAGGCCGCTCAAAGGGCCCTACGCAGTCATGTTCGAGGAGGAGTACCGGCGCGCGGCCAGGCAGCCGGTCTATGCCAGCCTGTTTGGCGAAATCGATATTGCCTCTGCGGCCGAAGAGGTACACAACGGCTACTTTTCGGTAGACAAGAAAGGCGGCTGGACCGATACGGCCGAAAACACGGCGACCCACCGCGAAAATGCGGAACGCGCCTACAACCTCATCATGAAGGACAAGGAAAAGCTGTTGTCCTTCGAGACTCCGCTTAAATTCGTGTTCTCGCATTCGGCGCTGCGCGAGGGCTGGGACAATCCCAACGTGTTCCAGATTTGCGCGCTGCGCGATATCAAAGCCGAGCGCGAGCGCCGCCAGACCATAGGACGAGGCCTGCGTCTGGCGGTAAATCAACAGGGCGCGCGCGTGCGCGGGTTCGAGCTTAACCGGCTGACCGTGATTGCCACCGAAAGCTATGAGGCTTTCGCGGAAAATCTGCAAAAGGAAATCGAGGCCGACACGGGCATACGCTTCGGCATCGTCGAAATGCACCAGTTTGCAGGCATTTCCGGCGTCGATTTGGGGGGGCGCGCGGTGCCGCTAGGAATGGCCGGCTCCAGGACGCTCTGGGCGCATTTGCAGGGAGCCGGCCACATTGACGCCGCTGGCAAGGTGCAGAATACGCTGCGGTCGGCACTGAAGGATGGCAGCTTGGCCCTGCCGGCCGAATTCGAGGCGCGGCGCGACCAGATCGTCGCCATTCTGCGCAAGGTTTGCGGCCGCCTGGACGTCAAGAACGCGGACCATCGCACGAGCGTACCGCTACGCAAGGGCAAGGACGGCAAGGCGCTATACCTTTCGGATGAGTTCAAGGCCCTTTGGGACCGCATCAAACACCGCACGACCTACCGCGTGCAGTTCGACAATGCCAAGCTGCTGCAAAATTGCATCGAGGCGGTACAGAATGCGCCCGCCATCGCCAAAGCCCGGCTGCAGTGGCGCAAAGCCGATATCGCCATCGGCAAGGCAGCCGTGGCAGCCACCGAAAAGGACGGCTCCGCCACCACCACGCTCGACGAGAGCGATATCGATCTACCGGATTTGCTCACCGATCTGCAGGACCGGACCCAGCTTACGCGCCGCACGCTGGTCGGTATTCTGACCGGCAGCGGCAGGCTTGCCGACTTCCGGCGCAACCCGCAGCAGTTCATCGAATTTGCCGCCGAGGCCATCAATCGCAGCAAGCGGCTGGCCTTGGTAAATGGCATCAGGTACCAGAAACTGGGCGACGGGTATTACTACGCGCAAGAGCTGTTTCAGCAGGAGGAACTGACAGGCTACCTGAACAACATGCTTCTGAACACCACCAAGTCGATTTACGAACACGTGGTGTACGACTCCGCGCCGGAGCGCGACTTCGCCGGCGAACTGGAGAAAAACGACGCCGTCAAACTGTACGTGAAATTGCCCGGCTGGTTCGAAGTACCAACCCCGTTAGGCGCCTATAACCCGGATTGGGCGGTACTGGTCGAACAGGACGATGCGCAACGCCTGTACTTCGTAGTGGAAACCAAAAGCAGCCTGTTCGAGGACGACTTGCGCAACAAGGAGCGCGGCAAAATCGAATGTGGCAGCGCGCACTTCGGTGCGCTTGCAGTACAGGAAAATCCGGCGCGCTATGTCGTCGCGCGTTCGCTCGACGACGTGCTGGCGCGTGCGCCGGAGCGTCCGCAAGGGCAAGGCAGCGACGCGTAAGCAGCACGCCACTAGTCCGATGCAACTGATGCCTTGCACGCGGCCGGGTCGCGCAGGTGCAGGTGATTTCCCTTTTCCGTTCGCCCTCTGCCGGTCGTGGGACCTTCCCCAGGCACAGCGCTTGCTGTATGCAACACCGACCCGCGGCAAATGCGCTCATGGTTCGACAGGCCTGACGTGAGCCTGTCGATGGGCGCAGCACGAACGGATTTGCCGGCAGGAGTCGGGGGGCATTGCGGACCTCACTAACGTTGGTGTGTTACATGAGACGCGTCGCAGATCGCTGCAATACATCCACCCATAGTCTGGCGCAGACTGAACGCCCGTTGATTCATGTTTCGCCGGACCAGGTTCCGCTTTGGGCACACTGGCAGGCATATTCAAACTGCATTCCCCGCTCGACCGCTTAACTGGCTGAATAAAGCCCGGAAATGGCTGACCTTCCATTGCCTTCGCGAGAGCACCTCACGGGTGAGCGCCGCTACGCACCCGATGGCACGACTGGCGCGCCGTCTGTAGCCGCTGCTCCTCGCGGCAAGGGAGCGACCATGCGCGTCGTCGCGCCCGGCCAGACAAAGCGCCTGCCGCACCCTCGGGCGCGTCCAACTGCGGAATGTAGGTTCAACGCTCGAACCGGGACTCATGTTTTGGCAAAAATGGCCGCGCGCGTTACGCGGCCGGCGCGTTTCAATCGCAGCCGGGTTCGCAGCGCAGGCGGGCCAGCGCCAACAAGGACGGCATGAGTATCCATCGGAAGCTCAGATAGCATTGCAGGACCAGTGCGCCGGTAACCACCATCATTTCGGCGGCATCGCCGATCGAACTGCGGTCCACCACCAGGATGCTGCCGGCGGTCGTGAAGCTTGCCGCGCACATCGCCCATAGCGAAGCCAGCAGCGACAGCAGCAGGCGGGCCCGCACCGGTTTGCGCCAGCCGGCGCGCGCTCGGCGCACGATGAAAAATTGCAGCACCAGCACGGCCCCGCTCAACAAGGTGGACAGCAGGATGTTCATGCTGCCGTCGGACGACGCGTTCAGGTAGACGCCAAATGCCGTAATCAGAAACACCGCCGCGGCCAGACCGGCCGATGCCGGCAGCCAGCCCGTGAAATTTGCGGCCAGCACCACCGGCGCCACGCACGCCACCGTAAAGCAGGCGGAGATCGCCGACCAGACTATGGCCAGGTAAATCCTGTCATTGAGAGCCTCGTTCAGCGCCAACATCGAACCGGCCGACCACAAGGCGGGCAAACACATGATCGCCAGGACGGTCAGCAGCACCAGTGTCCTGATTTCCGGCGGCTTGCTGGTCGGGACGGCATGGGTACGAAACACCGCCAGCCAGACCACGATGCCGATTGCGATCACGGTCGCAGGTACGATGGCGAGCAGCAGCGACAAGGTGGTTTTGCCAAATTGCGCGCCCACCACGACCACCACCAGCCCGAGCAGATTGATCGCCACCACGGCCGGCAGGGCGCGGTGCAGCGCCATTGACCAGACGACCGGGCGCGCCAGCAGCAGCTTGCGGTCGAGGCGGCGCAGCACGCCGGGCAGCAGGGTGCGGATGGAGCGGCCCGGCAGCGAGCGGGCCGGGCGTATGCCGGCCGGCAGGAGGCGGTTCCAGACAGAGCCCGGAATGCCGGCAAATGTAATGACAAGCGCAATCGCGGCCGCGACGCTTGCCCAGCTGGCCGAGCCGGACCATGTCGCGCGCAGCACGCTGGCCGGTCCGTTGGTGCCGAATTGCAGGTGCGAACCTATGCTTTGCACGCGCTCGCGCAACAGGCTGGGGCGCAAAGCTCCCTGCGCATCGGTCATTACCAGGCACTTCCAGCGCAGCGTGGTGGCACGACAGGCCGCGATGTCCTGCAGTACCGAACCCCAATAGACTTTTCCGCGCGTCCTCAGGCCGAATTGCGCGAGCACTTGGTCCACGCGTTCGCGCTCGGCTTCGACCATGGCTTCGTCGATGGCATCGGTGCAGCACCAGTAGTTACGCGCCTCCAGGTAGCGATAGGCACTTTCGAACTGGTCGCGCGGCATCACGCCCGCGATGTTCGTGCTGAGGCCGCCGTAAAACGCGCGCGGCGGCGCGAGCAGCGCAAGCAGCACCAGAAAGGCGTAAAAGGTGGTGCGCAATTGGTCCGCCAGGCCGCGCTCGCCGAGCGGATAACGCATGAGGGCGCGCAGCCATATCGCCGCGACCAGACCCATGGCCATGACGTAGAGGCCGACCGCATTGGCGATTTCGGCTTCGGTCCACACGTTTTGCGTTTGCATGGGGATGGCGAGTCCGGCCGCGGCGCTCGCCAGGCACAAGGGCAGCGCGAGCAGCAGCACGGGCACCAGACGGCTGCGCCAGAGCAGCGGATAGTGCAGCAACAGGTAACGGTCGGCGCGCGCCCACACCGCCGGAAGCCAGGCGGCGCTGCGGTCCATAAGTTTGTCCAGCCAGGCCAGCACGGTTTTGCCTCACTCGAACAAACGCCGCACCGAACTGGAATTGTCGCGGAAATAAGCCACGTCCACGCCACGCTCCATGAGTTGCGCGAGCAATGTGCGGTGATCCATCGCGCGCGGCGTCCGCAGCAGGAATATGCCGCCTTCTTCGCGCACCTCGAGCACGCCCGTGCCCTCCAGGCGGTGGCGCAATTCGACCAGGCCGAGCGCGCTGCCCAGTTCGAATTCATTGCCCGACAGCTGGTCCGCCAGCGCGTCGGTCGCGCCGCAATAAATGACCGCGCCGTTGCGCAGGAACACCATCTGGTCGCACACCGCTTCGAGCGAATGCAATTCGTGCGAACTCATGAGCACCGCAATCGGATAGCGGTAGGACGAGGCCAGTTCGCGCACGTCCTGCAGCAATATGTTCTTGGCCTTGATGTCGAGGTTGGCGAGCGGCTCGTCCATGACCAGGATGCGCGGCTTCCAGACCAGGGCACGCGCAAGGGCGAAGCGCAATTTGTAGCCGCCGGACAGTTCGCGCCAGGTTTTGCCCAGATGTTCGGCCAGCCCGAGACGCTCCACGATGAATTTGACTTCGCGCTCGTTTTGCGCGCCATGTATGCCGCGTATGGACGCTTCAAAATGCAGGCTGTCGGCCAGCGAACCGCGCCA
>JAEUNN010000438.1 GCA_016791085.1 Rhodocyclaceae bacterium
CCTGGCCGCGCTGGAACAGGCCGGCCTGCTGCGCGCCGTGGACGTGCCGCCCGAAGTGCATGCCAATCCGGTGCTGGTGAGCCTGCAAAGCACGCTGGCGGCCGGCATACTGGCCGGCCCGGCCGGACAGCAAATCATTACCGGCGGCAACCTGGTGGACTTTTTCAACCAGGTGCGCCTCTGGTACGGCGAGGACGGCACGGAGATCACGCCGTACATCACGGTCAAACACGATCTGGTCAGCCCCGACGACCCGACCACCTATTTGAGTTTCGACCCGCCGCCGGCCGCGGATTTCGACCTGCACGCCGCCGCGCCCACGCATTACCAGGGCGTGTATGTGTATGTGCCGTGGGCCAACGACTGGGATTTCCCGCAGCACCCGGACCATACGGATTCCGACGAAACCCACCCGGAAAACCCGAATTTCGTGAATGTGCAGGCGCCCAATTTCGCGCAATTCCTGACCGGCACGGCGCACACCGGGCAGGCCATCCTGAACGGTCCGCTGGCTTACGGCGCGCAGCAATTCGTGCCGCTGGGCCTGCCCGAGCCTTACACGATACAGTTCGCGAATGGCGCGGACGCATCCGCCAGCGTGGGCGAAGTGCGCATCGTGAGCCAGCTGGACAGCGACCTCGATCCGCGCAGTTTCCGCCTGGGCGACCTCAAGCTGGGCGACATACAGGTGCATGTGCCGGGATCGGTAGGCAGCTTCCAGAGCGACTTCGATTTCAGCGCCAGCCGCGGTTTCATACTGCGCGTGAATGCCGGCATAGATGTCAATTCCAACACCATCACCTGGCTGTTGCAGGCCATAGATCCGCTTACCGGCGAAGTCGTGCAGGACCCGGCCAAGGGCCTGCTGCCGCCGGATGACGCCAGCGGCGCCGGACGCGGCTTCGTGAGCTATACCGTGGTGCCCAAAGCCGGCCTGGCCACCGGCACCAGCATTAGCGCGCAGGCGCGCGTGCTGTTCAATACCACGGCGCCTCTGGATACCCCGGAAGTGCGCTACACCATAGATGGCGTGGCGCCGGTCACCACGCTCACGGCCGCGCCGGTCGTGGCGGGCGGGCAGGATTACCAGGTGAACTGGAGCGCCGTCGACGACGGCAGCGGCAGCGGCGTGAAAGCCGTTACCGTGTATGTCGCCGAGGACGGCGGCGACTACAGCGTGTGGCTGAACCAGACCAGCGCGACGTCCGGCGTGTATAACGGCGCCCCCGGCCATACTTACCAGTTCCTGGCGCTGGCCACCGACAACGCCGGCAACCGCGAAGCCGCGCCGGCCGGCCGCAATCTGCCCAGCGACAGTTCGCAAAGCAGTCTGGGCAGTTTGCCGACGGTCGACGCAACCACGCAGGATTTGGGCACGCTGCCGCCGGAAAGCCCGCAACCTTCCACCAACCAGCTGTTCCTGCAGGCCGAACAGGGCATACCGTCGGCGCTGCCGGTGTCGCACCTGCCGGAATTCACCAGCGTGATCGCGCCGTTCACGGCCCAGGTGTTCGCAAGCGGCATCGCGCAGAGCAACGCCAACATCGGCCCGGTGGCGCTGTTGCCGCTGCCGGACGGCACGCTCCTGGCGAGCGGCGGCGCCGCGCGCAACCAGTTGTTCCTGTTCCCGCGCCAGGGCGGCACGGCCGGCACGCCGTTCGCCACCCTGCCCTACCCGATTTACGACCTCGCGCTCGACGCGTCGGGCGATTTCATCTGGGCCGCCACGGGCGGCGGGCCGCTATTGAAACTCGATGCGGCCACCGGCGCCATCGTCGAACGCTATGGCGACGGCCTCACGCAAACC
>JAEUNN010000445.1 GCA_016791085.1 Rhodocyclaceae bacterium
CTCGCGGAACGTGCCGAAGGCATACAGCTGCACATCACGAGCCGCAAGCCGGTGCGCCCGGGCAACGAGCCGGACAGCTGGGAAGCCGAAGCCCTGGACAGTTTCGAGCACGGCGCCAAATCCGCCAGCCGCCTGTTCGAACATGTCGACCAGCCGTTTTATCGCTACATGGCGCCGCTCATGGTGAAGCCCGCGTGCATGAGCTGTCACGAAAAACAGGGTTACAAGGTGGGCGATGTGCGCGGCGGCATTTCCATCACCATCCCGGCGCAGGACTATCTGGCCACCCGCCACGCGCAGCGCGTGCAGGCCTGGCAATTGCTGGCCGGCAGCTTCACGGCGCTGGCGCTGTTGCTGCACTATCTGCTAAGCCGCATGCGGCAGCATTTCATCGCCTTGCACGACGTGCGCAGCCGCCAGGACCTGCTCATCGAGGAACGCACCGCGGCGCTGGCGCAAGCCAACCTCGAACTGCACCGGGAGATCGGCGAACGCCATATCGCCGCGGTAGTGTTCGACAGCGCCGCCGAAGGCATCATCGTGACCGATGCGGAAAACCGCATCATTCGGGTCAATCCGGCATTTTCGGCGATCACCGGCTACACCCCGGGCGAAGTGCTGGGACGCAACCCGCGCATGCTGCAATCGGGCCGCCAGGACCGCCGGTTTTACGCCGACCTCTGGAAGCGCCTGCTGGAAACCAGGCGCTGGGACGGCGAAATCTGGAACCGACGCAAGGACGGCAGCTGTTACGTGCAATGGATGTCGGTATCCATGCTGCCCGAGGGCAGCGCGGCGCGTTTCGTGGCGACTTTCAGCGACATTACGCTGCGCAAGGAGGCCGAAGAGCGCTACCGTCACCGCGCCAATCACGACCACCTGACCGAACTGCCAAATCGCAGCCTGTTCCACGAACATCTGGACGCCACCATCGCCGGTGCGCGCCGCTATCGCTACCTGTTCGCGCTGCTGTATGTGGACCTCGACCGCTTCAAGGACGTCAATGACGAATTGGGCCACGCCGCCGGCGACGCGCTGCTGGTTCAGGCGGCGCGCCGCCTGCTTGCATCGGTACGCGAATCGGACCTGGTGGCGCGCATGGGCGGCGACGAATTTTCCATCATCCTCACGCAGATATCGTCGCGCGACGAAGCCGAGGAGGTCGCGGTGCGCATACGCTGCGCCATGGAACAGCCGTTCTACCTGGACGAAGGCGCCGCCCATGTATCGGCCAGCATAGGCGTGGCGCTGTTTCCCGACCACGGCAAGGACATGGACATACTGTTGCGCAATGCCGACGCGGCGCTCTACGAAGCCAAGCGCGCCGACCGCAATACCTATCGCGTGTTCGGCACCTGAACCCCGGCGCGCCGCATCGGTGCTGCGGCCGGCGCTGCGCAGCCGACCCGGACGGGCCGGCGCCTCAGACGCACGATGCCCAAAGCGCCCACATAGCGCCTTGCCATGGCTTCCGGCAGCACGCCCAGGCCAGCCGGGTTTCCAGCACGAGGCACAGCGCTTCGTAACTCGTTACCTGTATGCGCATGTGTACCGTGCGCTCCGGTTCGGTAGCGGTCTGCACGAGTTGCAGATTGATCGCGCTGCCGGCATGCCGGCCGACGAATTCGTATTCGAGCGCTTCCTCGAAGCGCGCGCCGGCTTCCATTGCCATGCTGCAGATGGTCATGCGGCCCGCCAGAGCATGATTTGCCGCCGT
>JAEUNN010000457.1 GCA_016791085.1 Rhodocyclaceae bacterium
GTGCCCACCTATCCGGACGCCGGCCGCTTCTGGAAAATGATCCAGGATCACAAGGTGAACGTGTTCTACACGGCGCCCACGGCCATCCGCTCGCTCATCAAGTCGTCCGACAGCAACCCGGCCGTGCATCCGAACAAGTACGACCTGTCCTCGCTGCGCATCCTGGGTTCGGTCGGCGAGCCGATCAACCCGGCCGCCTGGGAGTGGTACCACGCCAACGTCGGCGGCGGCCGCTGCCCGATCGTGGATACCTTCTGGCAAACCGAAACTGGTGGCCACATGATCACCCCGCTGCCGGGCGCCACGCCGCTCGTGCCGGGCTCCTGCACGCTGCCCTTCCCGGGCATCCAGGCGGCCGTGGTCGATGAAACCGGCAATGAAGTGCCGTGGGGCAACGGTGGCATCCTGGTGGTCAAGAAGCCGTGGCCGTCCATGATCCGTACCGTGTATGGCGATCCGGACCGCTACAAGAAGTCCTACTATCCGGCGGACTTCCAGGGCAAGTACTACCTCGCCGGCGACGGCGCGATCCGCGACAAGGACACCGGCTACTTCACGATCACCGGCCGTATCGACGATGTGCTGAACGTGTCCGGCCACCGCATGGGCACGATGGAAATCGAGTCCGCGCTGGTCGCGCACGAACTGGTTGCCGAAGCTGCCGTGGTGGGCCGTCCCGACGACCTGACCGGCGAGGCGATCTGCGCGTTCGTGGTGCTGAAGGGTGCCCGTCCCATGGGCGAAGACGCGAAGAAGGTCGCCAACACGCTGCGCAACTGGGTCGGCAAGGAAATCGGGCCGATCGCCAAGCCCAAGGACATCCGTTTCGGTGAAAACCTGCCGAAAACGCGTTCGGGCAAGATCATGCGCCGCCTGCTGCGTTCCATCGCGAAGGGCGAGAACATCACCCAGGACACGTCCACGCTGGAAAACCCGCACATCCTGGATCAGCTGAAGGAAAACCTGTAACACCCAAAGCGGGGGCGGCATCCGCCCCCGCGGTGCTGGAACTGGCGAAGAGGCGGCCGATCTCGACATCGGCCCGGGAGGAAGAAAAGGGTGCGCGAGCACCCTTTTCCTTTTCCCCTGCGCGCCGCCAGGCTGTTCAGGATTGCGCGCAAACGCCTAAACTTGAGGCTGAACAGGGGTATCCGTCATGACGCGCAGCAAGCTTACCGCTCAAAGACTGGCCGCGTTGTTTCTGGCCGGCTGGATGGTTTTCAACTATCCCTTGCTGTCCCTGTTCAATCTGCCGCATACGGTGCTGGGCATACCGCTGCTCTATGTGTATGTATTTGCGGCCTGGGCGATCATGATAGGGTTCATGGCCTGGCTGGTCGAGCGGCGCAAGGACTGAGCACGCATGCTGCTCGATCTTCCGGTCATTATCGGCGCGGCCTTCGGCTACCTCGCCGTGCTGTTCGCGGTGGCCTATTTCGGCGACAAGCGCGCCGACGCCGGCCGCTCCATCATTGCGCATCCCATCGTGTATGCGCTGTCCCTGGGCGTGTATTGCACGACCTGGACTTTCTACGGCAGCGTGGGTCGCGCTGCCGCCAGCGGCATAGGCTTTTTGCCGGTATATCTGGGCCCCACGCTGGTCGCTGCGCTGTGGGGCACGATCATGCTCAAAATGCTGCGCGTGAGCAAAACCTACCGCATCACGTCCATCGCCGACCTCATCGCTTCGCGCTATGGCAAAAGCCAGTTGTTGGGCGGGCTGGTGTCGCTGATCGCGGTGATAGGCATCGTGCCTTATATCGCGCTGCAGTTGAAGGCGATTTCGAACAGCTTTTCCATCCTGTCGGCCTATCCCGAAGTGTCCTCGCAGGCGCAGGCCGGCGTGGGCATGATTTTTACCGACAGCGGATTTTTCATCACGCTGATACTGGCCGCCTTCACCATCGTGTTCGGCACCCGCCATCTGGACGCCACCGAACGCCACGAGGGCATGGTCGCGGCCGTGGCCTTCGAATC
This sequence comes from Rhodocyclaceae bacterium, assembly GCA_016791085.1. Lineage (GTDB taxonomy): Bacteria > Pseudomonadota > Gammaproteobacteria > Burkholderiales > Rhodocyclaceae > JAEUNM01. Next base: position 1,978 of record JAEUNN010000457.1, read on the forward strand.
CGTGGTCAAGCTGGTGGCATTCACGGCGGTCGGGGCCTTCGTGACCTGGGGCATATACGACGGCTTCGACGATATTTTCCGGCGCGCCGCTGAACTGCCTTCGCTGGCGGCCCTCATGACCAGCCGCGACACCGCCGCCGCCTACGGCAGCTGGACCGCGCTCACGGTGCTGTCGATGTCGGCGGTCATGTTCTTGCCGCGCCAGTTCCAGATCACGGTGGTCGAAAATGTCGATGAAAGCCA
>JAEUNN010000462.1 GCA_016791085.1 Rhodocyclaceae bacterium
GAACTGGCGCAATTGCTGCGCGAGCGGCGCTGGGTCGCGGCATTCTGGGAGCGCCGCGCGCGCATGCGCGAGGCCTTGCTTTGCGTGGTGTTCGGACATGCCCTGCTGGATAAACTGCGGGCGCCGTTTTTCGGCCTGTGCGGGCGCGCCGTGTATGCCGAGGTGCCGCCCGCGCTACTGGCTTGCAGCGGCGATGAACTGTTGGCGGCCGGCGACGCCTGGCTGGCCCAAGCATTCGCCGCGCCGGATTTCCTGGCCACGCCGCGCGCACTGGCGCCGCTGCCCCTGCTGGGTTTGCCCGGCATGGGCGAACATGCGCGCGACTACTATTGCGATACGCGCCAGTTCCGGCCGCCGCCCGCGGGGCACAGCTGAGCGGGCCGGCAAGGGCGCGGCGGCACGCGCCGGATTTTTATGGAAACGCCGGCATGATGGGTTCCACGCCGTGGTCGCAGGCTTCGGGGTGGCGGCCGTTGATGAGCCCTTGTACCTCCTGCACACGCGCGCGCGGCAAATCCACCATGAGCAACACCGCGCCGGATTCGATTGCGGCGGTAAATTTTTTCAGGCGCGAATTCGGCATGGATATGCCTATCAGGCTGGCGATCCAGGTTCCCAGCGCGCCGCCTCCCAAGGCGCCCAGAAGCACGATCACCAGGTCGAGTTCGATGCCTTCCGACGGCGACAGGTACATCCAGAGGCCGATCAGGGCGCCGCAGACCGCGCCGATAGGCAGGCCGATTTCGGCTCCGCGCACGAGGTCGCTTTTCTGTGCGAACGATGCTTCGTGCAGATCGCCCAGGTCGGTGCCGCGGCGGGCCAGAAAATGCAGGTGGCGGTTTTCGACGTGGGCCAGCAGCAGGTCGCGTTCGACGCGCCGTGCGCTATCCAGATCGGGTAGCAGAAAATATAGACGTTTCATTTTGATCTCCTCGAGCTCCACTTCCTAAAGTCTTTGTAGCTGTGCGCAGGTAGAATCTCCAGCGGGAAGACCGCCGGGCAGCCGCGGCGCGGCATGTTCCGCGTCGAGGAAAGTCCGGGCCCCATAGAGCAGGATGCCGGCTAACGGCCGGGCGCCGCGAGGCGACGGACAGGGCAACAGAAAGTACACCGCCGATGGCCCGCCAGGGCACAGGCAAGGGTGAAATGGTGGGGTAAGAGCCCACCGCGGGCGTGGCAACACGCACGGCACGGTAACCCCCATCCGGGGCAAGGCCAAATAGGGAAGCGATAGCGTGGCTCGCGCTGCTTCCGGGTAGGCCGCTAGAGCGCGCCGGTAACGGCGCGCCCAGAGGAATGGCTGCTCACGACAGAACCCGGCTTACAGGCGGTCTTCCC
>JAEUNN010000463.1 GCA_016791085.1 Rhodocyclaceae bacterium
CTGTCCTTGTCCTGCGCCAGCACCGTGGTGCTGCTGAAAGCGCTGGAAGCGCGCGGCCAGCTCGACACCATGAACGGGCGCATCGCGGTCGGCTGGCTGGTCGTGGAAGATTTGGCCACCGTGCTGGTGCTGGTGCTGCTGCCGCCCTTGGCGGGCGTGCTGGGCGGCAAGGGCGAAGCCGCGGACGGTTCCGAGCTGTGGATCACCCTGGGCAAAACCTTGCTGCAGGTGTGCGGCTTCATCGCCATCATGCTGGTGGCCGGGCGCAAACTGTTGCCCTGGCTGCTCTGGCAGGTGTCGCGCAGCGGCTCGCGCGAGCTATTCACCTTGTCCGTGGTGGCCGCGGCAATCGGCATCGCCTATGGCGCGGCCCACATATTCGCGGTGTCCTTCGCGCTCGGCGCGTTTTTCGCGGGCATGGTGCTGCGCGAGTCGGAATTCAGCCACCGAGCGGCCGAACAGTCGCTGCCGCTGCGCGACGCGTTTTCGGTGCTGTTTTTCGTGTCCGTGGGCATGCTGTTCGACCCCACGGTGTTGTGGGAACAGCCCATGCGCGTCGCCTTGGTGGTGGCCATCATTATCGTCGGCAAGTCCCTCGCGGCGGCGCTCTTGGTGCTGGCGTTCCGCTACCCGTTCAACACTGCCCTCACGGTTGCCGCCAGCCTTGCGCAGATCGGCGAATTTTCGTTCATCCTGGCCGGACTGGGCATGGCTCTGGATTTGCTGCCCAAAGAAGGCATGAGCCTGGTGCTGGCCGGCGCGCTCATATCCATCGCGGTCAATCCTTTCCTGTTCAGCACCATCGCGCCGCTGCGGCGCTGGCTGCTGGCGCGTTCCGTGCTGGCGCGCGGGCTGGAGCGGCGCCAGGATCCTTACGCCGAATTGCCCATGAGCACGGAACGCAAATACCTGGAAGGCCAGGTCGTGCTGGTCGGCTATGGGCGCGTCGGCCGCCGTATCGCCGAGGCGCTGGAGGCGCGCGGCATTCCTTACGTTGTGGCCGAACAGAACCGCGAAACCGTGGAAATGCTGCGCAGCCGCGGTATCGCGGCGGTATCCGGCAATGCCGCGGACCCCGAAGTGCTGGTGCAGGCGCATATCGCGGATGCCGCGCTACTGGTGGTGGCGGCGCCGGACACCGTGAACGTGCATCCCATGGTCACGACCGCGCGCACGCTCAACCCGCGGATCGAAATCGTGCTGCGCACGCATGGCGAGGACGAGTCGGAAATGCTGCGCAAGCAGGCCCTGGGCAAGGTGTTTTTCGGCGAGGAAGAACTGGCGCGCGGCATGACGGCCTATGTGCTGGAGCGTATGGCCCCCGCCGGCGGGCAGCATTGACGCGCAGCACGCCCCACGGCCCGGCGCCTCCCGCCCGCCTGCCGATGGCGGCGCGCCTGTGACGCTGCGGCGCCGCGCGGCGACGGAGCGCGCGGCGCCGGAGGGCTTGACAGCCTCTGCCATGGAGCGCGCCATCGGCGATACTTCATTGTTACCCGTTATCCGTTACCAGTTACCCGTTACCGTCCGGACCGGACAGGAGGATGTGATCGTGTATCGCCAGGCGCTACTTGCAGCGGCCATCGCGGCCGCCTGCGCCCTACCCGTTCGTGCCGCCCAGGTGGGCGACGCGCGCCTGCTTGCGGCGCAATCGGACAGGGCCAACTGGATGTCTTACGGGCGCGATTACGGCAATCAGCGCTATTCGCCGCTGGCCCGGATCAACCGCAACAACGTGGGCCGGCTCGCCCCGCGCTGGATCTATCAGACCGGCTTGCCGCAATCGTTTCAGGCCACGCCGCTGGTGGTGGATGGGGTCATGTATCTCGCCCTCCCCTACAACCACGTCGTCGCTCTGGACGCGGTCACGGGCCGCGAAATCTGGCGTTACGAACACCGCCGCAGCAGCACGAAAATGTGCTGCGGGCCGGCCAGCCGCGGCCTCGCGGTGGCCTACGGCAAAGTATTCATAGGCACCGTGGATGCGCGCCTCGTCGCACTCGATGCCGCCAGCGGCAAGCCGGTATGGGACGTGCCGCTGGCCACCGATGCCGGACCGACCGAAACCGTCGATCAGCTCGATGCCGGCAGCAGCCTGAGAGGCAAGGCGGCCACCGGCACCACCGGCGTGGGGGTCAACATGGCGCCGCTGGTCGTGGACGGCAAGGTAATCCTGGGCATTACGGGTGTGGGCTACGGCCTGCACCTCGAAGCGCCTACCCCGAATGCGCCCCTGGGGGCGGTGGTCGGCTTTTCCGGCAGTTACGGGCGGCCGGGCTTTTACGCGGCCTTCGACGCGGCCAGCGGCAAACGTGTGTGGCAGTTCGATACCGTTCCGGCCAGCGGCTGGGAAGGCAAATTCACGCCGACCACGCCGGACGGCGTGCCGCTGCCGCGCGACATCGCCAAAGAAATGGCCGATCTGCCCAAACACCCGGAGGCCGGCAAACATGGCGGCGGCTCCGCCTGGACCACGCCGGCCTATGATGCGGCCACGCGGCTGTTGTACGTGGGCATAGGCAATCCTTCGCCGCAAATGGACGACAGCACCCGCCCCGGCGACAACCTCTACACCGTGGCGCTGGCCGCACTGGATGTGGATAGCGGCCAGCTCAAGTGGCATTACCAGCAGGTGCCGCACGATTTGTGGGGTTACGACGTGGCGAGCCCGCCGCTGTTGTTCGACCTGCCGTCCGCGCGCGGCAGCGTGCCGGCGCTGGGGCACGCTTCCAAACTGGGCTGGTTCTACGTGCATGACCGGCGCAACGGCGATCTGTTGTTCAAGTCGGAGGCCTACGTGCCGCAGGAAAACCTGTTCGCGCGGCCCAGCCCCGAAGGGGTGCGCGTCGCACCCGGCGCGGTGGGCGGCACGGGCTGGTCGCCCGCTGCCTACAACCCCGCCAACGGCCTCGCCTACGTGACGGGCGCGCACATACCGATGCGCTATACGGTGCAGGAACTGCCCGCCGGAGCGGACGGCAAAGCTTTGCGCTACACGGAATTAAAGCCCCTGGACGAGCCCAACTGGGGCACCCTGAGCGCGATTTCCACGCGCGAAAAAGGCAAAATCCGCTGGCAGCACAAAACCGCCCAGCCTTTGGTCGGCGGCGTGCTGGCGACGGCGGGCGGACTGGTGTTCACGGGCGAAGGCGACGGCCACTTCGACGCCTTCGACGCCGACAGCGGCAAACTATTGTGGCAATTTCAATGCGGTGCGGGTGTGAATGCACCGCCCGTGACCTATGAAGTGAATGGCGTGCAATACGTCGCCGTGGCGGCGGGCGGAAATTCACTGTTCGGCTTCAAGGGCGGCGGCGCACTCATCGTGTTCGCGCTGCCCGGCACGCGCAAATAAGGCGCGCGCCGCAGCAGCCGGGCGTGGCCGGGCCGGCGCGCACGCATGCTGCGCCGCCGGCCCATCGCAACATTGCAAGCGCACCGGCAACGAAGGCCGATCAAGTCGCGCGGAGCGCGACTTGGCGAACTGCGGCAGAGCACGCGCCGGAGCGGGAATTTTTTCCTGTCCGGCGCTTGAAAATTGCGACTTACGCGGCGCGCGTGGTGATGCCGTAACCCAGCGCAACGGTCACCAGGCTGTTGCCGCCGTCGTAGCCGGAGCCGCCGACATAGGCATTCACCCAGCCGTTGCGGTCCAGCATGCTGCGCGTATACACCAGCAGCGATTTCTGCAGCACCTCGTCGGCCGAAGCCACCGCGTAGCGGCCCGTACCGTGCGCCATCATGGCGTTGTTCCAGACGCCGCGGGAAGTGTCGCCGTGCGCATATTGACCCACCACGCGGTTGAAACTTGCGTCGCCGTAAGTTTCGCCGCCGGCAGCTATCAGCTGCGTGCCGTTGGCGTCGGGCAGGTAGGCGTTAGTCCATGCGCTGGTGGAGGCGGCCGCCGTGCCGGCCTGCGCGACGATCGCATCCAGCCTGGCGTCGCCGCTGGCGGCATGGGCACTCAAGGCCACGGCGGAAATCAGAATGGTCTGGGCGATTTTGCTGAGCGTGTTCATGATGCACTCCTTGTTCGATCGGGTCTGATTGCGGCGTTTATCGCGCCGGCCTCGACGCATCGCCCGCTGTTAGTGGGCCGCTGTGTGTTCGTCGATGGTTCGCAGATTACGCGTAACGTCGGGCGCATCAGAGCAATTGCCGGACAGCCGGTGTGTCCACTATTGGCGGTTTATCGAGGCCGGCGCGGCCGCGGCCCGGCCGCTCAGCCGGCGGCGCGCCGGCGCGGCCACAGCACCCACAGCAGCCCGCAAACGCCCAGGCTGCCATAGGCGAGCCACCAGGCGCCGGCTTCGCCGCGCCCGCCGGCCAGATCGAGCAGGGCGCCGAACGCCAGCGGCGCGACAAATCCGGCGCCGAATCCCAGCACCGAATGCAGGGCCAGCGCGGCGCCGCGCATATGTGCCGGCGCGGTGGCGACCATGCCGGCCGTGAGCGCGGCGGAATCGCCCATTACCGCGATGTTGTGGGCCATCACCAGCAGCAGCGTAAGCCAGCCCGGGCCGCCCGCGGCGGCGCCTGCGGCCCAGCACAGCGCGCCCGAAACGATCATGCACGCGCCCACCCAGCGCATACGGCCGACCTTGGCGGCCAGTTCGTTGCCCAGTATGCTGGCCGGCAGGCCGATCAGGTTGATGAGCGCCGCGGCGTCGGTCGGTGCAAGCGGGGCGGACTGCGCGGCGCCGGCCGCGAAGGTGAAAAACGCGACCATCCAGGAGCGCAGTCCGAACAGTTCCCAGCAATGCGCGGCATAGCCGAGCGCGACGCCCAGCACAGCCGGCTCGCGCAGCACCGGCCCCAGGCGTGGCCACAGTCCGCTGGTGGCGGCGCCGGGCGGCGTGAGCGGGCGCAGGCCGAACCACACCAGCGCGGCGCCGGCGAGCGGCCCCAGGCTCAATAGCGCGAAAGCCGGGGCCCAGCCCAGGCGGGCTTCCAGGGCGCCCATCAGCAGCAGCGAAACGCTGGTGCCGACGCCGAAGGTGGCGGTGTAAAAAGCGATCCGGCGCGGCATGCGCGGCCCGCTCAGACGATCGGTGAGCGCCTTGAGACCGGGCATATAGGTGCCCGCCAGCCCGGCGCCGATCAGCGCCTGCAATGCCGCGGCGCTCCACACGCCGCGCGCCGCCAGCGCGAACAGCAGCAAACCGCCGGCTGCGATCAGACAGGACGCGACATATACGAGGCGCGCGTCCAGGCGGTCGGTAATGCCGGATAGAAATGGCACGGCCAGCATATAGCCGCAAAAATACGCGCCCCCGACCAGGCCGGCTTCGGCTGCGCTCATGTGCCATATTTCGCTGAGCCGCGGCAGCGCTGCCGGGTAGGCGGCAAAGCCCGCCATGCTGGCCACTTCGGCCAGGCAAAGCAGGGCGACCAGACCCGTGGCGCGGGATTCGGACGTGTGTGACAGCTTGGCATTCCTCCCGCCGCGATTATGTGCCGGAAGCGCGCGAAGGATGGTGCGCGGCCCGAGGCCGCTACGCCGCGACGAAGCTCAGCGCGCCTGTTTCGCCGTGCGCGCCGCCGCGCCCAGCAGACGTTCGGCCATGGATTTGGCGAGCAGCGCAGCACTCGGCGTGGGGCGCACGTCCTGGCGGCTGCACAGGCCCAACACCAGGGGCGGCAGGGCCGGCTCGATGCGGATTTCGGTCATGCGCCCGACTGCGGCCGGCGAAGCCAGTATCGGCGCCGATACCGGCATGACGGCGTCCGTGCGCGCCATCAGTTCGAACGCGAACGCAAACGACTCGCATTGCACGAAGCGGCGCGGGAAAGGTTTGCCGGCGCTGGCGAATATCTGTTCCACCAGGCTGCCGGTGCCCTGCGGGTTTAGACCCAGCCAGCACAGGTCCGCCAGCGTGTCTATGGATTTGGCGTGGCGCGCCGGGTGGTCGGTGCGGCAGGCGATGGTCATGCGATCGCGGTATAGCGGGCGGAAGCGCAAGCCCGCGCCGGCCGTCAGACGGGTTTTTTGCGCGATGGCGAAGTCCAGGGTTTCGTCGCGCACCATAGGCACCAGCACCGACGGCGGCCCCTCCACCACGCGCATGCGCACCAGCGGATGCTGCTCCAGAAATTCCGCCAGCGCATCGGCCGCAAACGGTATGGCGGTCGGCGACAAGCCCACCGACACCATGCCGCCACCTGGCGCCGACAGCGCGGCCAGTTCTTCTTCGGCCTTGCGGATTTCCGCCTGTATGGCCCGCGCACGCGCCGCAAACGCGCGCCCCATGGGCGTGAGCGCGATGCCGCGTGTGCTGCGGCGGATCAGTTCCACGCCCAGTTCTTCTTCCAGCTGGCGCAGGCTTTTGGTCAGCGCCGGATGCGTCACGCCCTGCAGGCGCGCCGCCGCACGTATGCTTCCGGCATCGACGATGGCGAGAAAATCGCGCACTTGATTGAAGCGCATGGTGGTTACTGGTGGTTACCGCGGTTCGTTCGCGGACATCTTACGTCAAGCCTTGCTGCGTGTTTTACTGGACGCATGTTTTTCGCGGAGCGTTTCATGAAAGCATGGTTCAGTACTTGGCTGGCGGCACTGCTGGTCGCATTCGGCGCGTCCGCGCCGCAGGGAGCGGCGGCCGCCGACCAGCCCTACCCGTCGCGCGTCGTGCGCCTGGTGCTGCCGTTTCCGTCCGGCGGGCCGTCGGACCTGGCCGCGCGCGCCTTCGCGCGCAGCCTGGAGCGGCAGGTCGGCCAGCCGGTCGTGGTGGATAACCGGCCTGGCGCCAACGGCATCATCGCCGCGCGCCTGGCCGCCTCGTCCACTCCGGACGGCTACACCTTGTTGTGGGCAACCAGTTCCACGCTGGCCCAGTTGCGGCTGCAGTCGGGCGCAGCGGCGCCGTCCTTCGTGCCTGTCACGGCCATCGGGAAATTTGCATTCGGCATGTTCGTGAGTCCGGCCGTCAAGGCCGATACGGTGGCGGATTTCGTCACCTACGCGCGGGCGCATCCGGGCAGCCTCAACGTGGCGACCAGCACCCTGTCGGAATACAAGGCGGCGGTGCAGTTCATGAAGGCCACCGGCATAGATATGGTGCGCGTGCCCTACAAGGGCTCCTCGCAAGCCCTGCCGGATCTCATGCAGGATCGCGTGCAGGTGAATTTTCTGCCGGTCGCGGCCGGCCTGCAGTACGCGCGCGCCGGCAAGCTCAAAATGCTCGCCACGCTGCAGGGCAAGCGCATCGATGCCATGCCGGACACGCCCACCATGGCCGAAACCGGCTACGCCGGGCTGACGCCGCCGGGCTGGCAACTGTTGCTGGCGCCGCCCAACACACCGCGCGCGCTGGCCGACCGCATCGCCGGCCTGGCCGCGCGCGCCCTGCAGGAGCCGGAATTGCGCGGTCTCTATGCGAGCCAGTTGCTGGATGTGGACAGCGCGGGCCCGGACGCGCTGGCCGCCCTCATGAAGGACGAAGCGCGGGGTTGGGAACAGTTCTTCCGCGAACACGATGTAAAAGACGTCAACTGAGCGGCGCTCCGCGGCGGGCGCGCCGGACCAAAACCGGCGCACCCGCCGCCTGCATTCCTCCCCCCACATCGCCGCCCATGGACCGCCGCAGCGAGCCCGCCGCGCTGATAGATCTGATCGGCGCCTGCTGGACTACCCAGGCGCTCTATGTGGCGGCCGATCTGGGCCTGGCCGATCTGTTGGCGCAACAACCCGCCTCGGCGGAACAACTGGCAGCGTGCACGCGCAGCCACCCGGACGCGCTGCGCCGCCTGCTGCGTGCCCTGGTGAGCCTGGGCCTGTGTGCGGAAGGCGCGGACGGACTTTACGCGCTCACCCCTGCCGGCCAGCCGCTGCGCAAGGATGTGCCGGCTTCACTGCACGCGCTGGCCATCTGGTGGGGCCGCTATTGCTGGCCCGAAATGCAGGGCCTGGGCGAGAGCGTGCGCACCGGCGCGAGTGCCCGCACGCTGGCAAATGGCGGCGGCGCCTATGCGCGGCTTGCGCAGGATGGCGACGCCGCGGCGGTATTCCACCGCGCCATGCGCAGCCGCACGCGGCTCATGGCGCAGGCGCTCGCGCGCCGGCTCGATGTGTCGGACTGCCGCTGTGTTCTCGATCTGGGCGGCGGCGAAGGCGAACTGATCGCCGCGCTGCTGCTTGCCCACCCGCATTTGCGCGGCATGCTGCTGGACCGGCCGCACGCTCTCTGCGGCGCGAAAACTTTCCTCGCGCAGTTAGGCCTGGAGGCGCGCTGCGAACTGCTAGCCGGCGATTTTTTCGTCAGCGTGCCGCCCGGCGCCGACCTGGTGGTGCTGAAAAGCGTGCTGCACAATTGGGACGACGATCAGGCCGCGCGGATACTCGCCAACTGCTGGCTGGCGCTGCGCCCGGGGGCCAGATTGCTGGTGATAGAACGCGTGCTGCCGCCGCGCATGCACAGTTCCGGCGCCTGCCGCGCCGCCATGCGGGCGGACCTGAACATGCTGGTCGGCCCGGGCGGGCGCGAGCGCGACGAACATGAATTCCGCGCGCTGCTGCAATGCGCCGGGCTGGCCGTGCAAACTTTGCTGCCGCTGGATGCGGAACTGTCGGTCATCACGGCAAGCGCGGTCTGAGCTGGCACGCCGGCCGCCGTATGGGCCGCAGCGCGGGCTTGCGCTGCGCGCCTTTGCTGCAGCGGCGATGCGCAGGGCCAGTGCAACGGCCTCGCACTACGCAAGCCCGTCGCGCTAAGCCGCGCAGATCCGCCGGCAGCGCCGGCCCGCACGTCAGCGCCACGCGCACGCCCGGTCGAAAACCAGAGGCGCATCGACCAGTACGCCCAGGGTGTCCGGCTCGCTACCCGTGCGCGCGCCCAGCACCGGCACCTGTC
>JAEUNN010000471.1 GCA_016791085.1 Rhodocyclaceae bacterium
ATTGGGGACGGACTGGAAGGGCAAACTGTCGCCCCTGTTGTACCTCGCCGCCATCGCCTCCACGTTTTTTCTGCCCTGGCTCGCGCAAGGCATTTATGTCACGGTTGCCCTGGCGTGGCTGATTCCGGACCGGCGCATAGAGCGCGCGCTGGGACAGCCCGGACACTGAACGACGCCGCACCGGCGCGCACGCCACCGGCCCCCGCGCGCCCGAACCTGCCCGCCATTTACACCCGACCGGAGATTCCGCATGTCCGAAATCGAAACCCTGCTCGACATCATGGCCGCGCTGCGCGACCCACAGCGCGGCTGTCCCTGGGACCGCGCGCAGACTTACGCCAGCATCGCGCCACACACGATAGAAGAAGCTTACGAAGTGGCCGATGCGATCGAGCGCGGCGATATGGACGAATTGCGCGACGAACTGGGCGACCTGCTGTTTCAGGTGGTGTTCTACTGCGAGTTGGCGCGCGAACAGCAGCGCTTCGATTTTGCCGCCGTGGCGGGCGGCCTGGCCGACAAGATGCTGCGCCGCCATCCGCACGTGTTCGGCTCTGCCCCCAGCCCCGGCCTGCAAGCGCAAACCGCGGCCTGGGAAGCCATCAAGGCCGGCGAACGGTCCGGCGCCGGCAACGGCCCGCTGGACGGCATACCGCGCGCCCTGCCGGCGCTCACGCGCAGCGCAAAACTGATCAAGCGCGGCGCTGCGGCGGGGTTGCCGGCGCCGGATCGCGCCAGTGCGCAAAGTCTGGCTGGCGCCGCGCTGGCCGGGCTGGACGCGGCGCAGCCGGAGGCGCGCGAACGCGCCCTGGGTCAGGCCCTGTTTGCGCTGTGCGCGCTGGCGCGCGCCGTGGATGTGGATCCGGAGCAGGCTTTGCGCAGCGAAAACCGGCGCTACGAAATGGCCATACGCGCGGCTGCGGGCCTGGCCGGCGGCGCTGGCGGGGACTAGCGGCGAGCTTTGGCACTCGCCGGCCCAACCGGATGGATGGCGCCCGGACGGGCCCAGGCGCGGCGGTGGGGCCCGGTCTGGTTTGCGTGCCGGCGGTCGTCGGGCGTTCGCAAGCCAGCGCGGGTGGAATGTACGGCGCCGGGCAGAGCTACGCGGTAATGCTGCCGACGCGGCAATATGCCCGGTCCGCCGCTTGATTGGCCACCGCGCCCCGCGCCACCGCCTAACCGGCGGCCGGCTCGGGATGCTGTTGCTCGCGCAAGGCCTTTTCCGCCCACAGCGCACGCCCCAGGGCTTTCCAGTTTTCGCCGCCGTGGCACAACCAGCCCAGATCGGCGCAGCCGGCCATGGTGCGCTCCATGAGCGCGATCAGGCCGAACATTTCGGCCTTCACGATGGCCATGCGATCGCCGCGACCGGCCATCGTTATGACCTGCATGCGCACTTCCGGGTCCATGGCTTCGTGTGCCAGTGCGCGCAGCATGGTTTCATTGCGCCAGTCGAGCTGCAGCGCCACGGCCTTGCGTTCGATTTCCAGGCCGATCTGTTCGGCATCGCGCAAAAGGAAAGGAAGAGCGTTCAATTCTGATCTCCGGCGCCGTCACCCGGCGCGTTGTTTTATGCTGCACGTCGGCAGACAGGCATAGCGGCTGCTGCAGACCATATTGCGATGCAACAAGCAGCCCGAAGTTCATTTACGGCAGGAATCCCAAAAATTGGACCCCAAACAGGCAGCACGCGCTGCCGCCATGCGCATCGTGGGTGCGCGCCAGCACAACCTCAAGAACCTCAGCCTGGATTTGCCCACGCACGAGCTGGTGGTGGTGACCGGTGTGTCCGGCTCGGGCAAATCGTCCCTCGTATTTGACAGTTTGTACGCCGAAGGGCAAAGACGCTACGTCGAAACATTCAGCCCCTACGCGCGGCAATTTCTGGACCGCATGGACCGGCCGCAGGTCGATCGCATAGAGGGCATACCGCCGGCGATCGCGATCGAC
>JAEUNN010000492.1 GCA_016791085.1 Rhodocyclaceae bacterium
ACGCGCGCGCCTACGCGCCCGAACGCAAGCCGCCTACCGACGCCATTCCGGTTTCCGCGGTAATTGCGGCGACCCAGGCGCTACTGGACCGATGCCGATGAAATGCCTGAACGCCATCTTTACCTATAACCGGCCCGCGCTGCTGCAAAACTGCGTGGATTCGTACTTCGAGTTCGGCCCGGAAGGGGATTTGCTGATCGTGGACGACGGCAGCGACATGCCGCAACAAACCGCTTACCTGGCCGCATTGGCGCGCGAGCGCGGCGGCCAACTTGCCGTCTGGAGCAGCGACCGCAGCAACAAACACCGCCTGGGCGGGCTGTACGGCAACATGCAGCGCGTCACGCGCCATGCCATCCAGCACGGCTACGACTATGTGTTCTACATCCAGGACGACCAGCAGTTCATGTGGAAAGACCCGGAATTCTGGATCAAGGTGGCCGGCATATTTGCCGCGCACCCGGATACCCTGGTGGTGCGGCCGGTGTTCGACAAGAAGATTTTTTCGCACGACCACAAAAACCGCTTCGCATCCTGCGGCGACTGTGCCGGCGTGCTGTTCAAAAAATCCTGGTTCACCGCGGTGGGCATAGTGTCCTTGCGGCGCGCGCAGGAACTGGACTGGCAGTTCGAAAAGTCGGAAGGCGAAAACAACAACAAGTCGCGCGACCTGGGCTGCCCCATGTATTTGCTCAAACACCCGACGCTGGCGTTCGTGCCCACCCCGGAAACCTGGCGTTTCGGCCAGAAAACCGCGAAAACCGTGGCGCGCACCAAAAAGTATTATTTCAAGCCCCTGTCCGAGGCGCAGGTGGCGCGCATCCTGGCGTCCGACCGGGTGGTGCTGCTCGAGGATTACTGCATACCCTGGGGCTGGAAAGCCTGGGCGCCTTATGATTTTTCGGACAACCGCAAAAAATACCTGGAAAACCTCTGGCGCTGGATGAAAAAGGGCAAGCTCAGAAACTGGCCGCGCCTGCAGGGCACCAAATGACATGAGCGGCGGACTGCACGTGCGCGGGCGCCCCGCGCTCATCCTGTATGTTTATAGCGGCAAGGCCCGGCCCGGCGGCATAGGGCTGGATTTCGTGGTGCGCCAGCAACTGACGGCACTCACCGACGCCGGCTGCAAGGTGATATTCGTGGCGCGCGGCAGCTTCAAACATCCCAACGTCAAGAACATCAGTTTCCCGCTCACGCCGGCACACCTGTTGTCCTGGCTGTCGTCCAAATACTATTACACGGCCCAGCACCGCTTTTTTTCCGAGGCCGGTGCCTGGATCGCACGCTTCGGCAAGGTCGATTTGGCCATCAGCTGGACGCGCCAAAGCCGCAACCTGTTTCGCGTGTGCAGCGCGCGCAACATTCCGGCCGTGCTGAATTGTCCGGGCTGGCACTACAACTATCCGCTCGGCAATGATGCCTGGACCACGCGGCCCTGGCCGGCCATCAAAAAGGCCGATCTGGACGAAGAATATTCGCGCGCCACGATGTTGCTCACGGCCTCCGAATTTGCGCGCAAAACTTTCCTGGCCAATCAATTTGCCGAAGCGCGCGTGGTGAATATCGGGCGCGGCGCGGACAGTGCCCGCTTCACCAATCCGGAGCGCCCGTTCAGTCCGTTCCGGCTGGCGTTCTTTGCCCAGGTGAGCGAGCGCAAGGGCATATTCGAAGCCATCGCGGCCTGGAAACAGGCCGCCATCCCGGGCGGCGAATTCTGGGTGATAGGTGCGGTGCCGAAAGAACTGGACGAGGCGCTCAAAAATACCGGCGCGCCGGGCATACGCTTTTTCGGCTTCCGCAGCGATCCGGAAATTTTGCTGCAGCAATGCCATGTGCAAATTTTGCCGAGCCGGCAGGAAGGCATGGCCAAGTCGCTGGTGGAAGGCGCGGCTTGCGGCCTGGTCACGCTGGCCACCGAGCAGTCGGGCTTTCCTTTAGTCGAAGGCGAAACCGGCTATTACATAGAGCGCGAAAATACCGCCCAGGTGGCGCAGTACCTGCGTGCGCTCGCCGCCGACGCGCAGGCCTGGCAGGCCATGTCGCACAAATCGTCGGCTTACGTCAAACAAAACCTGACCTGGCCGAAATT
>JAEUNN010000511.1 GCA_016791085.1 Rhodocyclaceae bacterium
GCCTGCCGGGCGCCTTCGAGATGCTGGCGGCGCGGACCGTCGCCGGCGATCACGAGGTTCATGTCGGGGTAGGAACCGGCCACGCTTTCGAACGCGGCCAGCAGATCGTCGTGCCCCTTCCAGGACCGCAGCGTGGCCGCGATGCCTATCATGTAGCCCTCGCCGGGCAGTTTGAGCGCACGCCGCGCCGCCAGCTGGTCGGGCGCCGCCTGCGGCGAAAAACGTCCCAGATCTATGCCGGTCGGCACCGATACGACATGGCCCAGGTCCAGCCCCAGGCTATCGATCAGTTCGCGCCGCAGCGATTCGCCGGTGGTCACCACACGCCGCGCCGATCTGCCGTACAGCCAGCGATTGCTGGCCGAAGGACGTACCGGCGCGGAAATGTGGCGCGTGCGCACGATGGGCAGCGTACGCCGCACCAGCATGGCCGCCAGGCCGGCCAGCCAGCTGTCGGTGGAACTGTGGGTGTTCACGACATCCACGCCGGGATGGGCACGCAACCAGCGCGCCAGCGCCAGCAAACCTTTGAAGGTTTTGAATTCTATGGGGAGTGCGACGGTGTCCAGGCCACGTGCGCGCGCCTCGGCGTAAATGCGCGCCCCCGGCGGCGTGAGCAGCGTGACGCGATGGCCGCGCGCCATGACGCCGGCCGATTCGGTCAATATGCGGATTTCCTGCCCGCCCCAGCCTTGCGACGATTCGGTATGAACGATATGCATCCTGTGGCTTTCACGGTGCCGGCGCCGGGCGATGCGCCGGCCGCTTTGCGGCGCGCCCCACGATGCGATGAGCCGCCGCCGTCGCGGCGCGATTGTAGCAGCCTGCCGTGCCGGCAATGCGGCCGGCCCGGTGCCGTGCGCGCGCGAATTTCGCCGTGGCAGCCGGCACGCACGCCAGCCGCCGCGGGCGGCGTCAGATTTCCCCGCTGCGCAGGTATTGCGCGCTGGTGCGCAGCATTTGCGCGGCGTGCTCGGACAGCACGGCCTGGCGCTGGCTGCTGGCTTCCGCGCTGGAGCCCAGGATGAGGTCGCAGCGCGCAATCGCGGCGGCGAAACTATCCACGCAATTTTCGTGTCCGGCCAGTGCGGCAACGCCGGCGCGCTCGAGCTTGGCTGCCACGCGCTCGTTGGCTTCCGCCAGCACCACCTGCACGCCGCGCTTGTGCAGATTTTCGATGACTTCTTCCAGCGTCTGCAGGCCGGTAATGTCCATGAACGGCACGCGGCGCAGGCGTATCACCAATATGCGCGGGTCGGTATGGGTTTGCGCCAGCGAGCGCTCGAAATTTTCCACGGCGCCGAAAAAGAACGGCCCTTCTATCGAATAGATGAGCACGCCGGGCGGCAGCTTGAAGCGCCCCTGATAGACCAGTTCCATTTCGAGTTCCTGGCCCGACAGTTGCTGCACCTCGACCGAAGCGGCCATACGGCGCATGAATTGCAGGGTGGCGATGATCACGCCGATATTGACGGCCACCACCAGGTCGGAAAAAACCGTGAGCAGGAACGTGATCAACAGCACCGCCACGTCGGCGCCAGGCGCGCGCCGCATCATGTGCACGAAGTGGCGCAGTTCGCTCATGTTGTAAGCCACCACGAACAATATGGCGGCCAGCGCGGCGAGCGGAATGTTGGCCGCGAGCGGCGCCGCGAACAGCACGATGAGCACCAGGGTGAGCGCGTGCGTGATGCCGGCGAGCGGGCTGCTGCCGCCGTTGCGCACATTGGTGGCGGTGCGCGCGATGGCGCCGGTGGCGGCAAATCCGCCGAATAGCGGCGCCACCATGTTGGCGACGCCCTGGCCTATCAGTTCCTGATTCGAATCGTGCTTGGTGCCGGCCATGCCGTCCGCCACCACCGCCGACAGCAAGGATTCGATGGCGCCCAGCATGGCGATCGTGAATGCCGGCCCGACCAGTTCGAGCACGCGCGCGGGCGTGATTTCCGGCAGCGCGAATGCCGGCAGCCCCTGCGGTATGCCACCGAAAGCCGTGCCTATCGTAACCACGCCGTCGAACTGCAGTATCGACTGCAGCAGGGTTGCCACCACCATGGCCACCAGCGGACCCGGCACGCGCTTCAAGCCCGGCAGGCGCGGCGTGAGCAGCACCAGAGCCAGGCTCAGAGCAGCGATGGCCGTGGTGGCAAGGTGCAGTTGCGGGAAAGCCAGCAGCAAATTCCACAGCTTTTCATGGAAATGCTCGCCGCCCACGCGCGGCAGTCCGAAAAAATCGCGCCACTGGCCGACCCAGATGATGACGCCTATGCCGGCCGTGAAGCCCACGATCACCGGCGCCGGAATGAATTTGATCACTCCGCCCAATTTCGCGAAGCCCATGGCCAGCAACATGGCGCCCGCCATGAGCGTGGCGATTTGCAGGCCGTCTATGCCATAGCGCGCCGTAATGGCGGAAAGGATGACGATGAAAGCCCCGGTCGGCCCGGCTATCTGCAGCCGGCTGCCGCCCAGCGCCGACACCAGAAAGCCCGCCACGATGGCCGTGTACAGACCCTGCTCCGGCTTGGCCCCGGAGGCGATGGCGAAAGCCATGGCGAGCGGCAGCGCCACCACCCCGACCACCACGCCGGATACGAGATTGGGCAGCCAGTGTTCGCGTTTCAGGAGGCCTGCACGGTGGGCGTCGAATAGGGCAATCATGGGAAATTAGCGCGCAAACGGCGGAATGATCTTCACATCACGTGATAATGCAATGATACCAACGCCGCCCTGTTCACGGCCCGTTCCTGGCGCCCTGTGGCGCGCCGCCGCGGCCTCCATGTTGCGCTGCACACACGGTGCCGCGGGGACTGCCGCGGCTCAGTCCGGCACGCCGCGCCGGTAAGCGCCGGGCTTCGATCCGGTCCATTTTTTGAACGCCCGGTGAAAGCCGCTGGGCTCGGAAAACCCCAGTTCGGCGGCGATATCGTCCAGGCTGGAATCGGAATGCGCGAGCCGTGCGATGGCCAGATCGCGCCGCAAATCGTCCTTGATGGACTGGTAGGAATCGCCGTCCTGTTCCAGCCGGCGCCGCAAGGTGGACGCCGAGGTATGCATCTGCAGCGCGAGGTCGGAAAAATCCGGCCAGGCGGACGGCGGAATTTCGCGCAATCGGCGCCGTATGCGCGCCGTCAGCCCGTCGCTGTTGCGGTACTTGACCAGGAAATTGGCCGGCGCGCCGCGCAGGAACAGCTTCATCGTGCGTTCGTTCTGCACGTTGGGCAAATCCAGAAATTCGGCGGCAAAGCGGATGGACGTGTGCGGCCGGTCGAACTGCAGATGCGGCGAAAACAGGACTTTCCATTCCGCCCCGAAATCCGGCTCGGGGCAGCGAAATTCCGCGCTTTCCAGTGCAATGCGCCGGCGCACCAGCCAGCACGCCAGCCCATGCAGCATGAGCAGGAAAGTGCCGTAGGCAAACGCGCGCAGGGGCGGACCGCCGGCGTTCCCGGGCTCGACCAGCGTGATGCGGGCGTAATCGCCCTCGCGCTCGAGCACCCCTTCGATCTCGTCCAGCACCACCCGCAAAAAGCGCAGGGCACGCCGCAACGCGCGCTCCAGGGTATCGGCGTGGATCACGCTGTGGCATAGCAGCGTGAAACTGCCATGCTTCATGCGCCGGCTGTCCATGCCGAAAAATTCGTCGTCGCAGGTTTTGGCGATGCAATGCCACAGTTCGGCGTATTGCCGGGAAGACACGCGCGCCTGGGGCTGCCCCAGCAGCTCCGGCACTATGCCGGCCTCCTGCAGCACGGCTGCCGCTTCGGCAGCCGGCATGCAAGCCAGCGCCTCGCGTACGAACGCGATCGCGATCGTGCCCCGGTCACCGCTGGCGGACGCTGGAACCATGGCAAATTCTACCAACCGCCATGGCTTTTTCGGCCATGGCGGCAAGGCCGCCCGGCACGTAAACTGCACGCCATCACCTTGCCGGCGCCCCAGGCCGCCACGCCCCGACCGCTGCCGCCAGCCTCAGCTATCGGGCGGCGCGGGAAGCGGCGGCACACATCGCATGGTATGGTGCACCGCCATATGCCGCTTGGCCAACCGCTCCAGACACGAGGAAATACCATGCCCAAACTTAGCGCTTCCCACCCTGCGCGAGCATGTTCGATAGCGCCGGGCCGCTGCCCTGCCGGCGCCCGCACGAAGGACGCGACATGAGTGCCGGCGGTCCGCTCGCCGGCGTCAAGGTGCTCGAATTTGCGTCCTTGGGCCCCGGCCCCATGGCCGCCATGCTGCTGGCCGACCTCGGCGCCGAAGTGCTGCGCATAGAACGCCCGCTTGCGCCCGGCAAATCTGCCGCGCGCGAACTGTTCGCGCCCGAATTCGACGTGACGCGGCGCAGCCGGCGCATTGCGACGCTCGATCTGAAGCGCGCCGGCGCCGTGCCGGCCGCGCTGCGTCTGGCCGCGCGCGCCGACATACTGGTGGAAGGATTGCGCCCCGGCGTCATGGAAAAGCTGGGCCTGGGGCCAGACGCCTGCCTGGCCGCGAATCCGCGCCTCGTGTATGGCCGCATGACCGGCTGGGGCCAGTACGGGCCGCTCGCCCAGACCGCCGGCCACGACATCAACTACATGGCCTTGTCCGGCGCGCTGGCCGCCATAGGCCCGCCGCAAAAACCCGTGCCGCCGCTCAACCTGGTTGCCGACTGCGGCGGCGGCGCCATGCTGCTCGCGCTGGGCGTGGTGGCGGCCTTGCATACGGCGCGCACGACCGGCCGCGGCCAGGTGGTCGATGCCGCCATGTGCGACGGCAGCGCGCTCATGATGTGCATGGTGCAGAGCCTGCGCGCCATGGGCGATTTCCAATTGCG
>JAEUNN010000521.1 GCA_016791085.1 Rhodocyclaceae bacterium
CGCCAGGCTCGATTAATCTTTCCGGACGAGGATAAATTCCCCCTTCGGCGGCAGTGACCACTACAGAGAAGAACTTGGGACAGCGTGATGTGCATCAGGTCTCCAAAGCCACCGAGTATGGAGAATAAGTTGAGCCTGGCCATTTTTCTTTCTGGCCCTTTTTCTATCCGTATTTTCTTCAAGCCGTTAAACTCCCTATGCACTTTGCCAAGGCTGTAATTGCTGTCCTGTTTGCAACTTTTTCGTCCTTTGCATCTGCACAGGAGCGAGATGAGAACGAAATAGTGTTTGTTGGCACAACCGACCCAAACATGGTTGCTGCAATCAAACATGCGCGAACCACTCTGGTCGATTTCCTGAAACTGGCCGCCAACCCTCCTGCCGGCACGGACGGGTACAAACTTAAGGTTATGGTTATCGACGGTGCCAGGACGGAGCACTTTTGGGTAACGCCCTTTATGGTCCTGCCCGACGGATTCGCTGGCGTTCTGGCCAATGATCCGAAAGTGGTAAGGAACGTGAAAGCCGGCCAATTGGTGCGCTTTGACGAATCCCTGATTTCCGACTGGGGTTATACCAAAGATGGCCGGCAAGTCGGTAGCTTCACTGTCTGTGCGCTCTTCAAGAAAATGCCGGCAGAGCAAGCTGACTACTACAGGAAAAACCATGGTTTCGACTGCTGATCCTGGCAAACGCTTCGGGCCTGCCGCCCCAAAGCTTCCCTTTTGGCTTCGCTCCGCGCTGCGCGCTCCGGCGTCGGCTCATGCTGCACCTGAGGCCGTACGATGAGCGACTCTATGCGTCTTCGAGCCCGTGTCATCATGGCCGTGGCCGCACTCGTTGGCCCGCCCCCGGCCGTTCTCGCCGCGGACTTCTCGCTGGTCGGCGAGTGGGAGGACACACAAACGACACCCGGGTGCCCGTACCGCTTGTCGTTCAACGCGGCGGGTCAGCTTTCCGTGATAAGCGGGCAGGAACGCCTTCAGGCCACATACACCTACTCGCGCCTCATGGGTCCGCGCCCGATTGGGCGGGTCGAACGCGTCATAACGCAGTCGAACCACAAGCCCGACTGCGACGGCCGTGTCATCACGTATACGCAAGATCCTCAGCCGGCTTTCGTTTTCCTGGAGGCAAATGATGCCATCCAGTTATGCTTTGATGCTCAGGGGAAACGCTGCTTCGCGCGCCTCGTTCGCCGATAGCAGCTGTGCGGCCTAAGCCCTCGCTCAACACCCGGCCCGCTGAAGCGTCGTGCCCCAATGGAAAGAGGGGCCAGGCTCGATTAATCTCTCGATGCAGGTGAAAATGGCTTAGCTTTGAGTTGGTTCAGAAGAATCAATTAAGTCCATGCCTGCCCATTTTTCCCCGATCGGCAGTTGCAACCGGGGCAGAGGAAAATTGAGGCGAGTTCAAATGTGCCGGATGTGCGCTTTGGTGAATTGCCCGATCGCGAATAGTTGGTACCTCGCGGCGGTCTCCCTGGAAGCCCGACGGGTCAGATCGGACAACAGTTCGGCAACGCATCCGGTTTCCAAGGCTGAGGCCGCATCGTGCCGCATTTATCCTCGGAATGGCGTGGGGTCGCACGCAACCAACGCATTCGCTTTTTTGGGCGCGCCGAGAAACGCTGGCGGCTCACGCCGCCATGGTGGTGCTTTGCCTGCTTTACAAGGGCCGGCTAATGGGTGGCTCTTTTTCCAGTTTTTTCCAACAGGCGCGGGGATTTCTCGGCGTTTGAGCGTGCTTTTCTCGGCCGGTCGGGCGCCACGCACGCTTGCCCACTCCACCACCGTCACTGCCGCGTTCGCGAGCCCTGAGCCTTTCCAGGCGGCAAGCTTTTCCGCAAACGCGGGCGTTTTCAAGCGCAACGACAGGTTCTTGCCGGGTTACGTCGAGCGCCTTGCCGTAGTGGATGCGCGGGCTTTCACCGGGGATAGGCAGCCCGCTGTGGGAATTTACGGCGCTGTAGTACCGGCCGACGTCGCCGCCTAGGGCTGGTCCGGATCGCGCTGCAGGTATGCGATATATTCCGTGCAGGTCAGATATTTGACCAATGGATTCGCTTCCCAGTCCCTCGTCCGGTAGGCCCGCTCTCGTTCCGCCCACCACAAACCGCGCGGTGAGAGGTCAGGCTTCGCTGTAGACAGCAAGTCGCACGGCATCATGGACTGCAGTTGCTTCTGGGTAACCGTCATGAAATGGCCTCCGCGGTAAGTGATTTGGCGACTCGCAGGCCGACAAACCGGTCTGCGCTTGGAGCTTTTATTCTACCATATTGCCATGTGTTTTCATATGGTTGCGCGCTTTCGCCAGGCAATGTGGCGGCCGTTTGTCGTGCCGCTGTCCGCGCTGTTACGACCAGTCCGGCAAAGTCAAGCCGGGTCCGCTTTTTACGCGTTTTTTTGGGATTAATCGTATCTTTGCAGGCCCCAACGGCTGCGTTGCGCCACACGCTGCGGGAACACTATGGCGGCTGCAGCCCTGGGCTGGTCCTTGGGCGCTTTCCAGCCACCGCGGGTGGAATATGGAACCCCGGAGACGGTGGCCGACAATACTGCGGACGGAGGGGAAATGTTGCGTACAGGGCAAAATGCCCCGTCCGGCCCTGGAGCTGCGGACTGCCGCCGAATGCACTCCCCCGTTCGCCCCGAGCGGGTGCTTGGGCGCTCGCGAGGCACCGCGGGTGCTTTATCCAACGCCAGGCCGCGGCAGTTCCGCTCATGCTTCGGCAGGCGCACCACGACCGGATTTGCCACGAGCGTGGGGATCGTTGCGGCGACTGCCCTTGGCGGCCCGTCCGCCACAAGACGCGCCTCGCAGCCTGCCGCAATGCATGGGGCTTTGGTCCGCCACGGCCGGCGCCGTTCAATGCCGGCGCGATTCCCCGGTTGCGGTGGACTAGGATATTAGCCATAGCCGCGCCGGCTCCGATCCGCCGGCGGCTTCCCTGGAGGTGTGGGGCATGCCCAGCTACGCATTGATCGTGAATGGCGCGCAGTACAGCGTGGATTCCTGGGATCCGGAGCAGCCGTTGCTCCATGTGCTGCGCAACCAGCTAGGTCTGACCGGCACCAAATTCGGCTGTGGCGCCGGTCAGTGCGGCAGTTGCACGGTGCTGATGGATGGCGCCACGGCGCGTTCCTGCGTCACCACCGTGGCGGCGGCCGCGGGCAGGCGCATCACGACCATAGAAGGCCTGGGCACGCCGGAAGCGCCGCATCCGGTGCAGGCCGCATTCATCGCCGAACAGGCCGCGCAATGCGGCTACTGCACCTGCGGCACGGTTATGTCCGCGGTGGCGCTGCTGGCGCGCACGCCGCAGCCCGACCGCGCGCAGATCGCACAGGCTTTGGACGGCAATCTGTGCCGCTGCGGTTCGCACGACCGGGTGCTGCGCGCGGTCGCGCGTGCCGCCCGGGAGGGGAGGAAAAGCACATGAAAGTCAGCACACTCGCGCGCCGCGATTTCCTCAAGGGCGGCGCGCTGCTGGTCGGCTTTTCGTTCTCGGGCGCCTTGCCGGCGCTGGCGCTGGCCGCGGACGCCGCGCAACGGCCGCCGCAACGCGTGCTCGATCTGGACGAGGTCGATGCTTTCATCGCCGTGCGCGCCGACGGTACGGTCATCATCTATTCCGGCAAGGTCGATCTGGGTACCGGCCACCGCATCGCGATGCGGCAAATGGTGGCCGAAGAACTGTCGTGCCCGGTCGCGCGCATAGACATGATAGAGGGCGACACGGCGCTCACACCCAATCAGGGACCGACGGCGGGCAGTTCCGGCGTCATGCGCGGCGGCGTGCAGTTGCGCCAGGCTGCGGCCACGGCATGCCTTGCGCTGATCGAACGCGCGGCCGAACGCTACGCCCACCCGGCCGCCGACCTCAAGCTCGAAGACGCTTACGTCGTGAGCAGTGACGGCAAACTGCGCGTGGGCATGGGCGAACTTGTCGGCGGCCGGCCTTTCGGGGTCAAAATGAACCCCAAGGCGCCGCTCAAACAAGCGGCACACTATGCCGTGGTCGGCAAGGATTTGCCGCGGCCCGACCTGCCGGACAAAATCACCGGGCGCCACGTGTTCGTGCATGACTTGATGCTGGACGGCATGCTGCACGGCCGCGCGCTGCGCCCGCCCGCGGTCGGCGCCAGTCTGCTGAGCATGGACCTAGCGTCGATCGCGCATTTGCGCGGCGCGCGCGTGGTACGCATCAAGAATTTTCTCGGCGTGGTCGCCGCCGATGAATGGACCGCAGTTCGCGCCGCCGCGGAACTAAAGACCACCTGGAGCGACGCCGGCACGCTGGTGGGCCACGACGGCGTGCGCGCTTGGGCGCGGGGCGGTCCGTTCCTGCGCGATGAAACGCTTAAAAGCAGGGGCGACACCTCGGCCGTGGGCGCGACGGCCTTGCGCGCGACGTATTACTGGCCGGTGCAATCGCACGCCTCCATGGGGCCTTCGTGCGCGGTGGCCGACGTGCGCGCCGGCCAGGCCACGATATGGACGGCATCGCAGGCCACGCACCGCTATTGGCCGGCCTATGCGGCCATGCTCGGCCTGCCGGTCGAAAACGTGCGGCTCATCTATCTCGACGGCTCGGGCTGTTATGGCATGAATGGCCATGACGACGCGGCGGCCGACGCCGCCCTGCTGTCCAAAGCCGTGGCGCGGCCGGTGCGCGTGCAATGGACGCGTGAGGACGAACTGGGCTGGGATCCGAAAGGGCCGCCGCAATTGATAGACCTGCGCGCGGCGCTGGGCGAGGACCGCAATATCGCGGCCTGGGAAGCCGAAATGTGGGTGCCGATCGCCACCGCCAACCTTGCCCACGTGCCCTTGCTGGCGCCCGGCGAAGCCGGTATCGCGCAGCCGGCCGGGCAGTCCGTGGGGCTGATCGCGCAGAACGCCGATCCGCCCTATCGCTGCGCCAATCTCAAGGTGACGGCGCACTGGCTGGCGCAGGCGCCGCTGCGCCCGTCGAATATCCGCGCGCCCGGCAAGGTGGCGAACAATTTTGCCGTCGAAAGTTTCGTGGATGAACTGGCCGCGGCGGCCGGCGCCGATCCGCTGGAATTCCGGCTGCGCCAGCTGGCCGACCCGCGCGGCATCGAAGTGCTGCAGCGCTGCGCCCGGCGCATGGGCTGGCAGGCGCGGCCGGCACGCGCCCCCGCGCCGGCGCGTGGCGCGCGCGCGCGCGGCACCGGCATCGCCTACCTGCATTACAAACATAACGAAACCTATGTCGCCATCGCCATGCAGGTGGAGGTCGATACACAGAACGGCCGCATCCGCGTCGAGCGCGTCGCCTGCGCGCACGATTGCGGACTGATGATCAATCCCGATGCGGTACGCAACCAGGTCGAGGGCAACATACTGCAAACCCTGTCGCGCACCCTGATCGAGGAAACCCGCTTCGACCGCCGGCGCGTAACCAGCGTCGATTGGCAGACCTACCCCATCCTGCGCTACAGCGAGGTGCCGGAACTGCTGATCGACCTGATAGACCGCCCGGACCAGCCGCCCCTGGGCGCAGGCGAAGCGGCCTGCGCCGCGGTGCCGGCCGCGCTCGCCAATGCCGTGGCCGATGCCGCCGGAATCCGGCTGCGCGAAGTTCCATTCACGCCGGAGCGGGTGCTGGCGGCGCTGCGCGCGGCTTAGCGGCCGCGCCCAGCCGGCGCCCGCGGCGTAGGGCGCAAGCCGCTGGGCGGGGCAACGCGGGCCGCCTGCGCCGGCACTCGTGACCGGCACGGGCCGGTGCAGCCGGGCCGGTCGATGCGGCGATCCGCCAAATCGGCACCGATAAGGCCCCGGCAAGGCGCGCACCACCCCGGCGGCGCGCCGGGGGCGCGGCACAGGCCACCCGGTCCGGCGCGACGTGCCAAAGGCCGGCAACCGGCCAGGGGCCCATGCCTGCCGCGCCCGAAAACCGGACCGTCTGCGATACACCAGACCTGGAACTACGCCATGCAGCCCTG
Source organism: Rhodocyclaceae bacterium (assembly GCA_016791085.1). Lineage (GTDB taxonomy): Bacteria > Pseudomonadota > Gammaproteobacteria > Burkholderiales > Rhodocyclaceae > JAEUNM01. The sequence continues at coordinate 5,973 of JAEUNN010000521.1, forward strand.
CGCCGCGGGAGCGTGGCGCGATGCCGCTCGATTTGGTCGCGGCTTGCGTGCGGACGCAGCCTGGCTTTGGATGCCGGCAAACAGCGGGCGCGCCCGATTGCGCGGCCCGTGCGCCGCCGCGACCGCCAGCAGGCAATGCATGGCGGCCAGCCGCAGAGGGCTGGCCGCCACCGGTTGAACGCCATTTAGCCCGCGTGACTGCGCCGTTCGGCGGCACTTGCCTCAGGCCGGCCCGGGGCGGTCTGGGCCGCGGCCGGCGCGATTCCGGTCGCCGGTGGCGCGAGCACGGCGCGCGGCGCAGGAATGTTCATGACCGGCCACACCATGCCGCCCGATTGCGGAATACCGAATTCACGCAAGCGCGCTTCGTAACCGGCGCCGTCGCTGGTGGTGTAAAAGCGGTTCTGGTCGGCGAGCGCAGTCGTGCAAAGTAGCAGGCTACTGGCAAACAGAATAGAATTTCTCATGATTTAAAACTCCAGGTAATTGAAAATCGGTTCTGCACGGTGCCCGGCCGGAAGGGGATATCCCTGGTAACCGATTGCCGTGCAGCAATGGTTGCAAAGGTAAAGGCCGGCAAGCTTCCCGACAAGCGACGATTTTTCAGCAGATGGATAAGAAAACCTCATCCATGATCGGCCGCTTGCCGCCACTCAACGCCTTACGCGCCTTCGAGGCCGCAGCGCGTCTGGCGAGTTTCAAGAAGGCCGCCGACGAGCTGGCCGTAACGCCGACGGCCATCAGCCATCAAATCCGCCTGCTCGAAGAATTGCTCGGCGTGCCATTGTTCGTTCGGCGCACGCGCGCGGTCGCGCTCACGGTCGAGGGCGAGGCCATGTGGCCCAAACTGCATGAGGGGTTTGGCTGTTTGGCGGCGGCGGTCGTAGCGGTGCGCGGGCAGGCCGCCGGCGCGGTGGTGACCCTGTGCGCGCCGCCATCCTTCGCGGCCCGCTGGCTGGTGCCGCGCCTGGGCGCGCTGGCGCGCGCGCACCCGGAGATCGACCTGCGGGTGTCGAGCAGCGTGGGCATGGTGGACGGGCTGGAACGCGGCAACGAGGCGGCCGACGCCTACGACTTGGCGGTGCGCTACGGGCGTGGCGAATACGCCGGCCGGCAGGTCGAGCTGTTGTTCTCGCCCGATTACGTCGCGGTATGCAGCCCGTCGTTGCTCGCGGGCTCGCCGCCGTTGCGCACGCCGGCCGATCTGCGCCAATTTACTTTGATCCGCGATGCCACGGTGCCCGAAATTGGCGAACGCCCGGGCTGGAGCGAATGGCTGGCGGCGGCTGGCGTGGATGACGCAGATCTACCGGGACCCAGCCCGCGCTTCGAAGACGCCGCGCTCGCGGTCGAGGCGGCGATCGCCGGCCACGGCATCGCGCTGGCGGCCCGGCCGCTGGTCAGCGCCGACCTGGCCGTGGGCCGTCTGGCGATGCCGTTTGCCGTAGCGATACCTTCGCGTCACGCTTACTACGTGACTTGGTCGGGCAGCACGCCCGAGCGCCCGACGGCGGCGCTCATGCGCGATTGGCTCGTGCGCGCCGCCGCCGCCGAACGCGCCCCGCCCCCACGCCCGCGCGCGCGGAAACGTCGCGCCTGAGCGGCGCAAGCTGACTGTGGCATAGGGCGGACAAGCCGAAGGCGCAATCCGCCGTACCGGCGACGCGGGAAGCAGCTAGGCCGGGAAGCTGATTTCGCACTTTTGCGCTATGCACAGCAAGCGCCAGCCCACGCCGCCCAAGTGGCAGCAGTGCAAGCCTGTCCGCGCGCATGCGGCGGAATGCGCTGCGCTTTTCCGCCCTACGCGGCTGTTGCCCCATTCCCCCCTGACGATGGGGAGGCGGCGGACAGGAAATTCCGGCTAGCGGATTGGCCCTAATGCGCCCATATGAATCTCACTAAAGCCATCGACAGGGCAAACACAAACCCATAGGCAAATGTATCGAGACGTATGGTTTTCTGATGTTTCAGTTCGCGCCATGCGCCCAGCCTTTCCATCACGAGGCCGGCTATCAGCGGGGTGAGCACGAGATTGACGATACGCAGCCACTGCGCAGAAATGAACAGCGACGGCAGCAGCCAAAGGCTGATAGCTCCGGCAATTCCGCCAAAAACGCCGTAACCGATTGCGGCGATCCAGGGATTAATTGGTTCTGGGCGTCGAAATGGCTCTTTCACGCTGCGACCGATAAGCTCGGCAATCAACTCGCCAAACACCTGAAGCAACAGCTCGCCGATGAACTGAACGATTATTTCCACGAGTCAAATGGCTTACGTAAAAAAAAAGGGGGGGGGGGAATGGGTCATCGGGAAAAGCGACGGAAAACCATGGCCATATTAGCTTGATTCTGGACGCCCTGGCAATCGGCAGCCCCCTGCGGGGAGGAAAAGCTTAGCGGCACGATTTATGTTCTGGGAACACTGAGAACATTCCCCGTCGCCTACCAATTCACCTTGCCGGATCACCCCAACACGTTGTGCCGCGCGGTCACACCGCGACACATGCTATTTCGCCGCACTAGATATTTGCGCCTGAAGCATTTTTTTCCTTTTTCGCCCGGCAACGCTTTTCCCGCCGCAACGGCACGGCGGCACCTATTGCCCGAACGGCCGCATCCGTGCGGTAGCCGTCAAAACGGCGCAACCCACTCGGAATTCAAA
>JAEUNN010000566.1 GCA_016791085.1 Rhodocyclaceae bacterium
GCCAGCACGAAACTTTCCAGGGCGGCTTCATAGTCCGCGTCGGGGAGCACCCAGCTGCTGTGCAGTTTGGCTTCGCGCACGGCTTTCTGCATGTAGCGCAGGATGCGCGTGCAGTAGGCGCCGGCCAGTTCTGCCGCGGACGCGTCCACCGGCCAGGTGCCGACCAGGGTTTGGTAGAGCAGGTATTCGTCGTTGCGCGAGGGCGCCGGCGCGCCATCGAGCACCTGCTTGCGGCTGCGGTTGGTGCGGCTCCAGCGGCGCACCATGAGCCGCCACAGCGCGGGAATTTCGGACAGCACCGCGATGCGCGCGCGCACGTCCTCGGAACGCTTGTTGTCGTGCGTGGACGTGGCCAGCATGGTTTGCGGCCAGTTGCGGCTGCGATCCAGGCTGGCGCCGTGGTAGGCCGCCACGCTGATGCCGAAAGTGCGCGGGTCGCCGCCCACCTCGTTGAGCGAAACCAGCCGGTTGTACAGGTAGAAGCTGGTGTCCTCGCAGCCCTTGGCCATGACCGGGGCGCAAAATTGCTGGAATTTCTGCGCGAAACTTAGCACCGCTGCGCGATAGCCGGCGTCCCCGTCCGTGCCGCTCTGGGTATTGAGTACCGTGCGCACGAACTCGAACAGTCCGGGGTCGACACGCTCGCTTCTTTTGCGCGCCGCCGCCACCGCCCAATCGATGTAGCGGCGGCTTTCTTCGCTGGCGCCACTGGCGTCGATGTAGGTGCGATAGACCGGAAAACACGCGACGATTTCGGCCAGCGCCTCGCGCAGACTGTTCTGCGTAAAGTCGCGCGTGTCGCGGCGGGATTCGGCTATACGTCCCAGCGAATTGGCGAGTACGTTCAGTTCGCCGGCCAGTGCGCTCGTCACGATGAGCCGCTTGGAGCGGTAGAGCAGTTCGTCGAAAGGCGGCGGGTTGCCGGCGAAAGTCCGGTAAATGCGGTCCATGCGCGGTTCCGCGGCCGGGTCCACGAACAGGCCGTGCACGAGGTTGGCATAGCGGTAGCCGGTGGTGCCCGCGACCGCCCATTGTTGCGGCACACGTTCGTAACTTGCGGCGATTTTCTCTATCACCACGTAGAGCGGGGCGGCCGCCGTGCCGTTGCCGTCGGGCGCGCGTGCCAGCGCCTGCTGCAGACGCTGGAAATAGGCGGCCGGATCGTACAGACCGTCCGGGTGGTCGATGCGCAGGCAATCGACCTGGCCCGCGGCGACCAGTTGCGCGATCAGGCCGTGCGTCGCAGCGAATACCTCCGGGTCCTCCATGCGCAATGCGGCCAGGTCATTGATGTCGAAAAACCGCCGGTAGTTGATTTCGTCCGAGGCGACGCGCCAATACGCAAGGCGCCAGGCCTGCGCGCGCATGAGGGCGTCCAGCGCATCGAAACTTGCCGGCTCGCCGGCTCTGCCGTTGAGGCATTCCAGGCAGGTGGCGATACGTGCCGCCACACCGGGCGCCTGGGCGTACATCCACGCCAGCGCGCGCTTGCCGGTTTCGGCTTGTTCGGCGCGCCGCGTGACCTGTGCCGGCGCCGTGTCATGGCGTCCGGGCAGGCGCTCGAAGGCGGTGAACAGGCTGTGCAAGGCGGCCTGTTCGTCGGCCGATTGGCACGCCGGCGCGGCACTTCCGGCGGCAAGCACGAGCGGGTAGGTGCGCGGATCGAGCGGGAAGCGGTGCTCGTAGTAATGCACGCTGAATTGCCCGCGGGCGGCGTCGAACGCCAGTTTCAGTTCGCCGCGTTCGAGCACCGTGCCGTAGTGGTCGCCCAGCACCGGCAACAGCAGCTTGCCGCGCAAATCCGGCTTGAGCGGTTCCCAGTCTATGTCGAAAAATCGCGCGTAGCGGGCGGCCGGGCCGTTTTCGAGTACATCCAGCCACCAGGCGTTGTCGGCGCCCATGACGCCCATGTGATTGGGTACCACATCCACCATCTGGCGCATGCCGTGTTGCGCGAGCACCTGCGTGAAATGTTCGAAATCTTCGCCACTGCCGATTTCCGGGTTCAGCGTGGTGTGGTCGATGATGTCGTAACCGTGGCGGCTGCCGGGCCGCGCCGCCAGGTAGGGCGAACAATACAGATGGCTGATACCCAGGCGCGCCAGGTAGGGCACTGCGGCGGCCGCGGCGCGAAAGCCGAAATCCGCGTTGAGCTGCACCCGGTAGGTGGCACGCGGTCCACTGCAGCGCAGCGCGAACGGGACGTCCGGCGCCGATTGGTTGGGCTCAGCCATGGCCGGCTCCGATCCACCAGCTGGTGGACCAGGCGGGCAGCAGGTGTGCCGCCTCGACGCCTTCAGACGCGTACAACAGGCGTTCGGCCCCGGCATAAGGCACGCTCGCGGCCTGCGGGCCCAGGTTGGCGAACATGCGGTAGACGCTGCCGTCGCCAAGCCGCCAGCCGGCTTCGAGCACGCTCTCGCCCAGGCAGCGGTAGCGGCCGCTGCCGCCCGCCATGGCCTCCAGGCGCGGTACAAGTTCGGCACGGCGCACGGTCAGTAGGCGCCGCACCAGGGCGAGTGTTGCGCTCGCGTCCGGGTCGGCCGCCGCGGTCCAGTCCAGCTGTGCGGCGGCGAACGTGGCGTCCGCCCCCGGGTCGGGAATTTGCGCGCAGGCGGCCGGGTCCTGGAAACCGGCAAATTGGCTGAATTCCTTCAGACGTCCGTCGCGGACTGCCTGCGCAAGTTCGCCGTCAAAGTCGCAGAAATACGGGAAGCGGCGCCGCGAGGCCCATTCTTCGCCCATGAACAGCATGGGGATGGCCGGACCCAGCAGCAAAATTTCCAGGGCCGCGTGCAGGCGGCGCGTATCGACCAGTTCGGCCAGGCGCTCGCCCAGTGCGCGATTGCCGATCTGGTCGTGGTTCTGCAGAAAGTTGATGCAGCAGACCGGCGGCAAATGGGCACTCGGTTCGCCGCGTGCGACGCCGCCGCGATAGGTCGAAATGTCGCCCTGCCAGGCAAAGCCCGCGGCCAGGCAACGCCCCAATAGTTGCAGCGGCGCGCCGGCATAGTCGGCGTAATGGCCGTCGTGCTCGCCGCTGAGCAGTACGTGCAGGCAATGGTGGAAATCGTCGTTCCACTGCGCGCGCGCCCCGCCCGGCGCGCCGCTAAGGCGATGCGCCTGGTTGGCGTCGTTTTCGAGCACCAGATGCACCTGGCGCGCGCGGCCCGGGCCGTCCGCGATGGCCAGTGCAATTTCCTCGACGATATCGGGCGAAGACGGGTCGTGGATGGCATGCACGGCATCCAGGCGCAGGCCGTCGAAGTGAAATTCTTCCAGCCAGTACAGCGCGTTATGCACGAAGTAGCGGCGCACTTCGGCCGCGCCTTCGAAATCGATGGCGGCGCCCCAGGGCGTGTGATGGCGCTCGGTGAAAAAATCGCGCGCATAGACATGCAGATAATTGCCTTCCGGACCGAAGTGGTTATACACCACGTCCAGCAGCACCATGATGCCCAGCCGGTGCGCGCTCTGGATCAGGCTTTTGAGCGCGTCGGGCGGCCC
>JAEUNN010000569.1 GCA_016791085.1 Rhodocyclaceae bacterium
TCGACCTTTTCTTCCTGCAAGCACCTGACTACAATCTCCGCGCCCGTCAAAACCATCGCCGATGTTCCCAAGTTTTTCAGAAAAGCTTGCTACCTTAATGATTTGCGGTGCGACGGTCAAGGTTTAGCTGCCAAGTGGTACGACAACATGCCGATCCGGGCCGAAAATCGGTCGCGCGAGCGGCGCACGCCGGCACCGGCACGGCGATCTAGGGGGAGTTGGTTTGGCCACGCGCACGGAACTTTCGGATTTTCTTGCGGGCATAGAGCGGCGCGCGTTCAAGCAAGCCATGTTCGCATTGCGCGAGGAAGAAGCGGCACTCGACGCCGTGCAGGACGCGATGATGAAACTCGCGGAAAAGTACGGCGAACGCCCGGTGGCGGAGTTCCCCATGCTTTTCCAGCGCATCCTGCAGAACGTCATCCGCGACTGGTTCCGGCGTTCCAAGGTGCGCTCGATCTGGACCACCTTGTTGTCCAGCCTGTCGCCGGACGAGGACGAAGATCACGATCCGCTCGAATCCATAGCAGTGGCGCAGGATTCGCCGTCGTGGCTGTCGCCGGAACAAAGCCTGTCGCAGGCTCAGGTGCTGGAAGTCATAGAACGTGAAATAGCGCGCCTGCCAACGCGTCAACGCGAGGCGTTTTTGATGCGTTACTGGGAAGACATGGATATCGCCGAAACGGCGGCGGCAATGGGGTGCTCGGAGGGCAGTGTGAAAACACACTGCTCGCGTGCCGTGCACACGCTGGCCGCAGTACTCAAGGCCAGGGGAATAGGGTTATGAACGAAGCTGAATTTGCGCGCGGTGTGCGGCGCGTACTCGACGATTCCTGCGCGGAACTTCCCCGCGACGTCACGGAAAAACTGTTTCGCGCGCGCCAGCTGGCGCTCGCACGCCATCCCACCGTGCAGGGCGAACTGGCATTTGCGGGCGGCCGCGCACGCGGCCGCTTTGAAATTCGCGGCCAGCTCGGCGCCTGGCTGCTGGCGGTGCTGATTGCCGCCGCTGCGGTACAGACCAGCTATTGGCGCGGCCTGCAGCGCAGCGCGGATGCCGAGGAGGTGGACAGTTCGCTGCTGGCCGACGACCTGCCCATCGCCGCCTATCTCGATACTGGATTCGACGCGTGGCTGAAAAGCAATTTGCCGTCCTCGTCGCGCTGACGCTGACGCTGGTTCTCAACCTGCCGGGCGCCGCCCGCGCGGAGGGCATCACGCATTTCCGTGAGCCTGCCTGGGCGCAGCTCACGCCGCAGCAAAGGCAGGTCCTGGCGCCGCTCGCGGACGACTGGAACCGGATGGAAGACCTGCGCAAACGCAAATGGCTGGGCATTGCCGACCGTTTTCTGGCCATGACGCAGGAAGAACGGGGGCGCGTGCAGTCGCGCATGCGCGAGTGGGCCAAACTGACGCCGGAAGAACGGCGCAAGGCGCGCGAACAGTACCGTAATTGGCAGTTGAAGCCCGCGCACGAGCGCATCGCGCTGAAACAGAAGTGGGAGCAATACGCCGAACTGCCGGAAGAAGAAAAGCAGCGCCTGGCCGCAGCAGTCAAAAATGCGCCGGCCCGCAAGCTTGCCGAGCGCGGCGCCGCCAAACCGCTGCCCGCAGGCCGGCCCGAAACCATCCCGCACAACCTGCTGCCGAAAGCGCCGCCGCCAGGAAATCTGCCGGATACGGCGCCCACCACCACGACCGCAGCCGTAGGCGGCAATTCCACGCCCACACCCGGACAAATGCCTGCCGCCATTGGCGGCACGAGCCCCGGTGACAAAGCTGCCCCGCCTTCCGGGTTAGAATCCGCCCGCTGACGACGCAAAGCCGCGCACCGCCCGGTGTGCCGGCAGCCTGCGGCCATGGACGAGGAAGCCCGAATTACCGCCATTTCCATTACGCCGGACAAAGCCGCGACGGCTCCGGATCTAGAACGCGCCACCTTGCGGCGGCGGCTCGCCAGCATGCTCTACGAGGCACTGCTCATGTTGGGCGTGCTGGGTCTGGGATTCATGGTTCCCAACCTCGTGCTGGGCGTCGTCTGGCAGATCTCCGTGCCCGGATGGGCCGCGTGGCTGCATCTGTTCCTGCTGATGGGCCTGTATTTCGTCTGGTATTGGGTAAATGGCGGGCAAACCCTGGCCATGCAGACCTGGCGCGTGCGCCTCGTCGACGCCGTGCGCGGCGGCGCGCCGGTGCCGGTATCGCGCGCGCTGCTGCGCTATCTGCTGAGTTGGCCCTCGCTGCTGTTTTTTGGCGCGGGCCTGCTTTGGGCGCTGCTGGACCGTGACCGCCAGTTCCTGCACGACCGCCTGGCCGGCACGCGCGTCGTGTTCCTGGGCCCGCAGCGCAACAAATAACCGCGCGCGATCACGCAGGGCGCCGTTTACCGGCGCTCCACCCACCGCATCATGCCCCAGGCCGTGGCCAGGAACAGCAGACTGGGCGTGAGCGCCGCCACCGGCGGCGGCCAGCTGTTGATCACCCCGAGATTGGAAAACAGCCCGTTCAGCATGTGGAACAGTATGCCTATCATGATGCCCACGAACACCTTGACGCTCACCGCCCCCATGCGGTCGTGCATGTAGGCAAACGGCAGCGCCAAACCGAGCATCACGAACACCGCCAGCGGGTACACCACCTTCTTCCACAGCGCGATCACGTAGCGGCCGGTTTTCTGGTGATTTTCTTCGAGGTGGCGGACGAACACGTAAAGACTGTAGAGGCTCATGCGATCGGGCACGGCCAGACCCACGCTCAAAATTCCAGGGGTCAGCTCGGTATGCCAGGCCACTTCATCGCGTTTGTGCACACGCGTGGCGGTATCGGTAAATTCGGTTTCGACCACATCTTCCAGGCGCCAGTGGTCGGGCGGCACGAAGCTGGCGGTTTTGGCTTCCTGTATGGTGCGCAGGCGGCGTTCGCCGTCGAACTCGAAAATCCTCACCCCGGCAAGGCTGGTGTCGGGCCGCACCGAGCGCACGTTGATGAAGCGCAGCCCGTCCTTCATCCATACTCCCGAGCGGAATTCCTGCGCCACCATCTCCGCCGTATAGCGCAATTTGAGCAGGCGCGCCGCGTCTTCGGCTGGCGGCGCGACGAACTCGCCAACCATAAAGGTGATCAGAACGTACCACAGGCCATGCCGGCCGAGCAGGCCGAGCAGTTGCACGGTCGACAACCCGGACGCGCGCAGCACCGTAATTTCGGAATGCCGGGCCAGCATGGTGAAGGCGTAGAGCGCGCCGATCAGCACCACGATGGGCATAAGTTCGTAAGTGCGGCCGGGCAGCTTGAGCGCGACGAACAAGGCGGCATGCTGCAACTGGTAGCCGCCGCGTCCGAGGTCCTCGAGCTCATGCACCAGGTCGAAAAACGAAAACAGGCCCAGGAAAGCCACCAGCACGAGCAATATGGCTGCGCGCAGTTCGCGCCGCAGATAGCGTTCAAATACCATGCCGGCACTCCCTCCGACGGCGCGGCGGATACACGGCCGCCGGGCGCGTCGTGCAGCATGCGATGCGAGCGTGCATGGCCGCGCTATCCCTGCCGTACGCGGCGCCAGAACGGGTGGACCGCCATGCGCTTGTAGAACATCGCCACGGTAATCACGAACATCAATGCATGCACGGCCCAAACGCCCACTCCGAAAGGTATTTTCCCACCCGCCACCCAGGCCTGGCTCAGGCTCACCAGATTCGAGTAGATCAGATAGGCGAGCAGTGCCATCAGCATGTTGCTGGTGCGCCCGGCGCGCGGATTCACGAAGGACAGGGGTATCGCCAGCAAAGCCAGATTGAGCGCGGCGAGCGGTATGCCAAGCCGCCACAGAAATTCGGCCAGACGTTCGCGCGTGGGTGCGCGCAGCAATTCCAGGGTCGGCAGGTGGCGCGGAGATTCGTCCAGCGCGCGCGCCTCGCGCGTTTCGATACGCAAGAAATAGCGTTCGAACTGCATTACGTTGTATTCCGGCGTACCCGGCGCACCTTCGTAGCGGCTGCCGTTTTCCAGCACCACGAAGCGGTCGCCGTTGGCCGCGGTTTCCGTATGGCCGTCGCGCGCCACGGTTACTCCCAGCGTGCCGTGACTGGTCGAACTTACGAACACGTTGCGCACCTTGCCGTCCGACCCATCGGCCTGTTCGACGAAAAACACGCGGTCGGCACTGCCGGACTCACGGAATGCGCCCGGCGTGATTTGCGAAACGTCATCGCGTTCGCTCAAGGTCTGGCGCAGTTGCGCGCTGGCCGACAAGGCCCAGGGCGTCAGAAACAGCGACAAGGCTGCCACCAGCACGACGATAGGCACCGCAAACCCCAGCACCGGCCTTACCCATGCGCTTAATGCCTGGCCCGACGCAAACCACACGAACATTTCGGAATCCCGGTAGTTTCGGGACAATGTCATCAATACCGCCACGAACACCGTGAGCGACAGCACTACCGGAAG
>JAEUNN010000290.1 GCA_016791085.1 Rhodocyclaceae bacterium
TTCCAGCAACTGGTCGCGCGTAAGTTCCGCGCCGGGCTTTTTGACCACCACCAGTATCGGGCGCTCGTCCCACTTCGGGTGGCGCACGCCTATGGCCGCCGCCTCGGCCACGGCCGGGTGAGCCATGGCGTGGTTTTCCAGATCGATGGAACTGATCCATTCGCCGCCGGACTTGATCACGTCCTTGGAGCGGTCCGTAATGCCCATATAGCCGTCAGGACTGATGGTCGCGACGTCGCCGGTGGCAAACCAGCCGTCGTTCAGCACCTCGCCGCCGGCGCCTTTGAAATAGCTGCTGAGAATCCACGGGCCGCGCACCATCAGGTCGCCAAATGCTTTGCCGTCATGCGGCAATTCGCGGCCTTCGGCATCGACAATCTTGAGATCCACGCCGAACAAGGGCCGGCCCTGCTTGAGCAATACGGCTTCGCGCGCGGCTGCGTCGAGCGAGGCGTGTTTGGTTTTGAGCGTGCACACCGTGCCCAGCGGGCTCATTTCCGTCATGCCCCAGGCATGGCGCACGGTAATGCCCATGTCGGCGAATTCGCGGATCATGGCCGGCGGCGCGGCCGCCCCGCCGATCACGACATTTTTCAGCGCCGGCAGTTTCTGGCCGGTTTCTTTCAGATGTTTGAGCAGGCCCAGCCACACCGTAGGCACGCCGGCCGTGAGCGTCACCCCTTCGTCGGCCATCAGGGCAGCCAGACTGGGCCCATCGAGCGCCGGGCCGGGCAGCACCAGCTTGGCGCCGGTCATGGCGACCGCATAGGGGGTGCCCCAGGCATTGACGTGGAACATGGGCACCACCGGAAGCACGCACGACGAGGCGGAAATGCCCATGGTGTCGGGCAGGCACACGCCATACGCATGGAGTACCGTGGACCGGTGCGAATACAGCACGCCCTTGGGATTGCCCGTGGTGCCCGAGGTATAGCAAAGGCTGGAGGCCTGGTTTTCGTCCAGTTGCGGCCACTCGAATTCGGTCGGACGGCCGGCGATGAGCGTTTCGTAACACAGCGGCTGCGGCGTCATGGCCGGCATGTGCGCACTGTCGGTCAGTGCGATCCAGGCCTTGACCGTTGGGCAGCGCGGCGCGATCTGCTCGACCAGTCTGGTGAAACTCAGATCGAAAAATACGTGCGTATCTTCCGCGTCGTTGATGATCCACACGATCTGGTCCGGAAACAGACGCGGATTCACGGTGTGGCAAACCGCGCCGCTGGCGGATACGGCGAAATAGGTTTCGACGTGGCGCTGGTTGTTCCAGGCCAGCGTGCCGATGCGCTCGCCCTGCGCGACGCCGCGCTCGGTCAGCGCATGCGCGAGCTGGCAGGCGCGCTCGCCTAGCTGAGTCCAGGTGCTGCGAGTGATGCCCCCCTCGACAAGGCGCGACACGATTTCCGTATCGCCGTGCCAGCGCACGGCGTGCCGCAGCAGTGACGATATGAGCAGCGGCATTTGCATCATTCGGCCTTGCATCTGATCCTCCCGATAGCGTTTTATGGTGAGCGCGCCGGTCGCGGCGCGTAGATGGTGGCGGCTGGACGGGTCCCCGCCCGGGGTTGGCAGTATGCCAGCATCGGGCGCGCAGCGGCAAGCTCGGCAGCGGGCCGGGAACGGCCCCCGATAATTGCCGCTAAGCCAGAATAAACGGGAATGAGACCATGCCGGCAAGCCCGGCCCGCCATCCACGCCTGTCGTCACCGCAAGCGCACCGGGCGGTGTGGATGGCGGTGGCGGCGTTGGCGCGCGGCACGCGCGCCGGCCGGCCGCTGCGGGTGCGCCGGCACCCCTGCACCGCGCAGCAACTAAACTGCGCCACTTATTTGATGCGTGGCGGAGCCGGCGCGCAATCCGCGCAGCATCGGCAGCTGTGCGGACCCGCTACGTCGCCACCGCCAGGCAGGGGCTGCCGGCCGCAACGGTCGCGGTGCGGCCGGCAGCCCGGGCATGCGTGTGGGTCAGCGCCAGCCCATCAACATGCCGAGCACCATGAGCAATACCACCATCATGCACAGCCACACCGACACGCCGGCAAACGTGACGGAATTGGCCATGTGGTGGGCGCGCTCGACATCGTCCACCTTGTACAGCGGGCGCACGCCGTGACGTATGAGCGCCACCGAACCTATCCAGGCGATGGCCACCACCAGCACGGCGACCGCCATGCTGGGCACCAGCAGCGTCAGCGACGACAGCCACAGCGGAATCGGAGCGATGGCGGCCAGCGTATAGGCTTCGCTATAGCTG
>JAEUNN010000601.1 GCA_016791085.1 Rhodocyclaceae bacterium
CGGCGGCGTATTGGCGCGCTGCCAGTTGGTCCACAGCATCATCGTGGAAAGCACGAAGATCACGAGCAAAATGATGGTTTTCTGGTTTTCCATAGCGATAACGTGTCAGGGAACCGGGTCATAGCCGCCCGGGTGCCAGGGATGGCAGCGGCACAGGCGTCGCGCCGCCAGACGCCCGCCGGTCAGTGCACCGTGACGCCTGATGGCCTGTTCCGCATAGGCGGAACAACTGGGGTAGAAGCGGCATCGAGGCGCAAGCCAGGGGCTGACCGCATAGCGATAGGCGCGCACCAGTGCCAGCAGCAGCGCTTTCATTTCGGCAGCCCGGCAAGCAATTGCGCGAATTCCTGGCGCAGTTCGGAACGCTGCGGATCGCGCAGTATGCAGGTCACGCGCAGCACCAGATCGACATGCGGCAAATTTTCACGCTCGACACGAAAAATTTCGCGCGCAACGCGCCGTATGCGGTTGCGCCATACCGCGCGCCGCACGTACTTGCGCGCGACCACGAATCCGAGCCTGGCGGTACCACAGGTATTGGGTTTGTAGCTCAAGCGGAAGTGCGTAGCGCGCACCGCGCGGCGAAACCCGAACACCTGCGAAAAATCCGCAGCGGCACGCAGCCGGAATTTTTTTCCGAAGCGCGCGCGCTCTGCACCATCCTGCGAAGCGCCGGCCGCCTTGGCGCCGGGCTTGGCAAAATCGCTCAGACCGACAGCCTGACGCGGCCTTTGGAACGGCGCGCCGCAATGACCGCACGCCCGCCGCGCGTGCGCATGCGGACCAGAAAACCGTGCGTACGCTTGCGCCGCACGACGGAGGGTTGGAAGGTACGCTTCATGATGCTGGTTCCGGTTGGAGGAAAACCCGCAATTACATCTTTTTGCGAAACTTTTGTCAATCAGCACCGCTCGCCGCGCTGGCAAGCCGGCCCCAAAACGGCTACAATCGAATCCTTCCCGAAACGCTTCCCGAAACCGACCGGAACGCTAGGAAATGCGCCATCGCTGATGCGCGTTTATATAATTAAATCAAAATCTTATTAAGATTGCCTCGCCTAGTTTCTCCGCAATCCCGGGTAAGCGCATGAAACCGTTCTGGCCTATTTGTCTTGATTATTTCGAGCAGGAACTGCCCGCTCAGCAATTCAACACCTGGATCAAGACTTTACGCGCCGACGAGTCCGTGGACGGCGAACTGCGCCTGACCGCGCCCAACCGTTTCGTGCTGCAGTGGGTACGTGACCGCTATGTCGGCATGATCGAATCCCTGGCGCTGGAACAACTGCAGCGCAACATCAACGTGCGCGTCGGCCTGCCCGAGCCGGCCCCGCGCGCCGCGACGCCCGCCCCGCAGGTGCCCGCGCAAAGGCCGCAGCCCAGCGCCGTCACGGCCACCACCGCGCATGCCAAGGCGGCTCCCGGCAATGGCGTCGACAAATCGCGCCTGAACCCCACGTTCACGTTCGACACCCTGGTATCCGGCCGCGCCAACGATCTGGCGCGCGCGGCCGCGCTGCAGGTGGCGTCCAATCCGGGCAAGTCCTACAACCCGCTCTTCATTTACGGCGGCGTGGGCCTGGGCAAAACGCACCTGATCCACGCGCTTGGCAATCAGGTGGCGGCGCAAAATCCGGACCTGGTCATACGCTACGTGCACGCCGAAGATTATTACGCCGACGTGGTGCGCGCCTACCAGCAAAAGTCCTTCGACATTTTCAAGCGCTATTACCGCTCGCTCGATCTGCTGCTGATCGACGACATCCAGTTC
>JAEUNN010000297.1 GCA_016791085.1 Rhodocyclaceae bacterium
CCAGCACCACACGCTGCTGTTGTCCGGCCTGCCGGTGCTGGCGCCGACGCAATCCAACGCGGCGCGGCGCTTTACCTGGCTGGTGGACGTGCTGTATGACCACCGCGTCAAATTCATCCTGTCGGCAGCGGCACAGCCGCAGGAAATATACGTGGCCGGCCCCAGCGCGCACGAATTTGTGCGCACGGTAAGCCGCATGGTCGAAATGCGCACGCGCGAATACCTCGCCGAAGCGCACCGCGTCGATTCCTGAGCCGCGCGCGGCTTGCCGCTCAGGTGGCGGCGAGCGCCGCCAGCGCGCGCTGCAGGTTGGCGCGCGCGGCGGCTTCCAGGCGTTCGTGCAGCAAGGCGGTCGAATAAATCGCCGGGCGCGCCAGAAATTCCCGCAGCAGCTTTGCGCGGCCGTGGCGGAACAGCAGGTCCGGCACCGCGGCGTATTCGGCGCGAATCTGACTTTCGAATGCGTCATAGCGGGCTTCCGGCGCGCCCAGTATGGCGAGATCCACATCCACCAGCAGTTCCGCATCCCGCCCCACCGGCTGTACGGCATGCCGGGTGGCCAGGATGAGCGCATGCACGCGCGCCTCCATGGCCGCATCGGCAGCGCACCCGCGCAGCACTTGCAGCGCAAGCCGGGCGCTCTGCGCCTCGTTATCAGGGCGTGCGGGCAGATAGATGGCGTCGTGATACCACAGCGCCAGTTCCACTTCGCCGCGCCGTTCGGCCACGTCGCCGGCGGTATCGAGGCAGGCAAAACATTCTTCCAGGTGCTGCAGCGTGTGGTAGTGGCGCTGCGGTTCGCGGTAGCGCGCGAACAGATCGGCAGCGGCCGCGGCGGGCGGTGCCAGGCGCAGTGCCTGCCAGGTGCACTGCCAGCGTTGTTCCAGGTTCACGGCGGCAGGCCGTGCTCAGGCGTCCGCGCCGAACACGGCGTGCCAGAGCGCGCGCACGCGCGCGCGTTCCTGCACCACCGACTCGGGCGCGACGCGCGCCTTTTCCGCGCCGTTCATGCGCAAATTGTGCTGCAGGCGGCGATAGGTGCGATAGGCGTCGGCGCTCGCCAGGCCGACTTCGGCTGGAATCAGTCCTAGCGCCCCGGCGCGCTGCAACAGGCCGATATTGCCGATATTGCCGGTCAGTTCCACGTGTTGGGCGGCATGGCACAGCACCAGATACTGCACGGCGAATTCCACGTCGATCAGACCGTCGCGGTCGTGC
>JAEUNN010000634.1 GCA_016791085.1 Rhodocyclaceae bacterium
GAAGGCCTGGTGCTCGCGAACAATCACCGCATGCTCAAATTCGCCCGGCAACTGGGATTTAGCGTGCAGCATTGCCCGGGCGATGCAAGCACCGTGCATATCGAGCGCGCGCTTTAGTGCGTTCCGGGCCGGGTTTGGCCATACCCTGCAATTGCGGCGGCAGCGCCGGGTAATCAGGCGCTAACGCAGCACGGCCGCATGTGCCGCCGCGTACTGCGCCATCCCTGCTTTGGCGCCGCTTCGCCACCGTCCTTCCGGGTAAAATTCCATGCGCAGCGCGCGCAAATCCGCTACGGGTGAACCCGCAACACAATGCGGACGGGGCGCTGCCGTGCCTTGGACGGAGTTGCCGCGCGGGCGGTATTGGATATTCCGCGCGCGCGGCGTTGAAAACACCCATGGATTGGCAGGGAGGCGAACGGCGGCGCCGTATCCATCGCCGTCCGGCAGTCCGGCCGGGCGCGCTTCGTCGCTTGCGGCGGCCGCTTGCCCGCGCCCGGCGCCGCCCGGCTCAGAACTTGTAAGCCAGACCCAGACTTATCAGGCGGGCGTCGAATTGCGTCGTGCGTTCCGTGTCGCCCAGCTTGTCGAACCATTCGTATTCCAGCCGCAGGGCCAGGTTTTTGTTGAATGCATAGCCGGCGCCGATACCCCAGGTCGGCCGCGTGCGGGTGACTTTGTCCGCAGCCTGCAGCGTGATGCCGCCGCCGCTGACATTGCCGTCCACCTTGACCCGCGCGACGATGGCGCCGAGCTTGGCGAACAGATTGAACTGGTCGTTAATCGGCCATATGCCCACGGCCTCGATATTCCAGCCCTGGGCCTTGACGTGGGCATCCAGATTTCCGCCCGTGAAGCGGGCCGTATAGTCGGCGCGGCCCAAATCGATGTATCCGCCCTCGACGGCAAGGTAGGGGCTGAACTGGTAGCCCAGCTGCAGTTTGTATCCGGTGTCGTGCTTGTCCCCGCTGGAAGACAGATTGGCTGCTCCGGCATTGACCAGTTCCGCATCGATTCGGCTTTTGTCGAGATCCAGCGTGGATCGGCCGGCCGCGCCGAGTACGTAGAAATCGCCCGCCTGGGCGGCCGCCACGCTTAGTGCCGCGATACCTGCTGCGGCCAGAAAGTGCTTGTACATGCATGACTCCTTGTCGGTTGAGAATTGTTAAAGCAGAATATGAAATAGCCGAAACGCGACACTAATAGGGTCAGTCAGATAAAACTATGAAAAAGCGCAATCTGGCTTAGGCGCCCGTGTAAGGGCATTGCCGGCGCTCCGCGTGGCGCTGCCGGGCACACAGTTGCGGAAAATCATGGAATCGATTTGGCCGCGCCATAAGATGTACGCACCGGCCGCAAGGGCTGCCGCGCGTGCGCAGCCCGAGAGGTCATGGAGGGGCCGCGCGGCCGGTCCAGCAAGGCCGATCAAGAGGAGGATGCAGCGATGGGTAGCGCAGCGAAACAGCAGGTAATGACCGAGCAGAACGTGGTGCAGGAAGCCGTGGCGAGCGCCGGCATGGAGGCGTGTGGCGATGAAATGGGCTGCGATCCGCGCACCGAAGCGATCCGGATGGCGGCCTACATGAAGGCGGAAGCCCGCGGTTTCGAGGGCGGGCACGAACTTGACGACTGGCTCGCGGCGGAAATGGAGTTCGAGCAGCTTGCCGGCAAGTAAGCGGCAGGTGGCGGCGGAGTTCGCGAGGTCGTCGCCCGTGCCCGGACGTTCCGGCCGGCGCCGGGGTGTGTGCAGGCCGGCACCCCGGCGCCTGGCCCGGGCATGCCGGAAAGCGCGGCGCGTACGTGTTAACCGGACCCTCTCCTCCGATCGAGCTTCGAATGCGATGGCGCGTGGCGGAAAGCCGTGCGCGAGGGGCTAGTCGCAAGGATGCCCGAGGCGGTGGGAGAGGGTTTTTTTCATGCCTGGCCGGCGCGCAATGCCGGCGCGCAATGCCGGCGCCGCAGCGCCGGCGCCATCTCTGCGGCCGCCCGTCAGTCCGCGCCCTGTGCCGCGATCTGACGGCCCAGACGGCGCATCGCGCGGGTGTGCAGGTGGTTGGGCAGGATGCGCCAGGTGGCCAGTCCCGCGGCCAGCAGCATGAGCGGTACGCCCAGGCGCGCGCCGAACAGCGCACCAATGAATAGCACCAGCATGCCTACCCATAGCGTGTGGCGGTTGAACCAGCCGCCGTTCTGCGCGCGGCGCACCGATAGTTCGGTCAAATGTTGTTCCAGGCGGCGTGCGTAAGGTTCGGCGCGGATCAGGCGGGTGCGCAGGGCGAGGCCGTTGGCTTCGGTAATGACCAGGCCGCGCAGCGCCGCCAGCGCATCGTAAAAATCCATGAGTGCGCCCTGCAATTCGCTGCAGGCGCGTTGCGTGAACAGGCGCACCGTGGCGCGCAGCGCCAGGGTTTGCAGCGCCAGTTCGCCTTGCGCCAGCGCCGCGCGCAGGTCGGCCGCCTGCTGTTCGAGTTCCGCGGCGCGGCGCGCGCCGGCCTGTTCGGCGCGCTTGCGCAGTTCCGGCAGCAGCGCGAATAGCGCCAGTTGCTGCGCGCCAGGCAGGTTTTCGGGGCTGCCCCAGTCGGCCAGCCAAGGCACTTCGGCACTTAGCCGCGCGACTTCGTATTGCAGCAGCTTGCCGAGCCGGGCGCGCCAGCCGGCGTCGTAAATGAGCGCGAGCAGGCGCGCGTGCAGCATGCCGGGTACGGGCAGTTTGAAGCCGCCGCCGCCGTACATGAGGTCGTCGAAATTTGCCGCGGCGTCGCCGCGCGGCATGGCGCGCATGCGCGTTTCGGCGTCTCGCCAGGCACGCAGGAAGGCGTCACGGGCGTCGCGCCAGCGCGCGTCCATGTCGGCCGCTTCGGCATTGCCGGCGTTGCCGTAAATGTGCAGCACGCGACTGTCGTACAGATCGGCCAGCCAGGCGGCGGCGTTCTGGTCGTCCTTCAGCGCCAGCGCGGCGCGCGCCATGATGGCGCTGCCGGCCACGCTTTCGCCGCGCCATACCGGCGGCAGGCCGGGCGCGAGGAATAGCAGCAGGCGCAACAGGCGCAGGTCGCCCGGCGTGTCGCGTTCGAAATTCAGGTCGATCAGGAAGCGCACGCAATTCTGGTCCTGCAGTTCGGTACGGAACCAGTTCATGAGCAGTCCGTTGTCGAGGTCCGATCGGGCCAAGGTCCAGTTGCGCGCAAGCGCCACCGCCAGTTGTTCCGGCGTGTTGCATTGGTCCTCGCCTATGCGGTAAGGCTTGCAGGCGGTTTGATCGGCGGCGTCGGCGGCTTCCGCCAATGCCGGGTCGCCCGCCAGCCAGCGCGCGATTTCGGCGCCGCCCCAGCGCGCTTTCGGGTCGCGCAGCAACAGGCCGCGCAGCAGTTTGCGCCAGGCCGCGTCGCGCACGCCGGATAGATCCATGCTGCGTGTGGCGAGGCGGTGCAGGATGACGGCCTGCGACAGGTCGGCGAACGGATGGCGGCCCTGCAGGGCTTCCAGCAATATCATGCCCAGCGACCAATAGTCGGCCTTTTCGTCGAGCACCCCGGCTATGCTTTCGGGCGCGCCATAAGCCAGGGTGCGCGCCATGCCGGTGAAGCGCAGCGTGGCGTCCTGCAGCGAGGCGATGCCGAAATCGGTGAGCACCAGGTCGAGCGGGCGGTCGCGCCGTATCAGCACGTTTTCCGGCTTGAGGTCGCGGTGCAAGAGGCGCACCGCATGCACCGCGGCGACTGCGGCGGCCAGTTCGCGCAGTATTTCCATCAGTCGCGCTGATGGCAGCGGCCCGTCCGCCAGCATGCCGCGCAGCGAGCCGGCCGGGCAATATTCCATCAGTTCGTAGGCGTGACCGCCGGATACGCCGGACTCGAACAGCCGCACCTTGTGCGCCGGGTCTATGCGCGCAAGGCGCTCGCTCACGTCCGGCCGCGGATAAATGCCGTGGCGGTAAATTTTGGCGATCAGCGGCGCGCCGCCGGCCTGCGGCTCGACGATCAGGATTTCGGCTTCGGCGCCGGCCGCCGGCAGGGCGCGCAGGATGCGGTGCCCGCGCGCCAGCGCTTCGGGCAACTGCATGAGGCTGGCGGGCGCGGCCGCTGCCGCCGCAGCGCCGGCGAGCGGGCGATTGCAATAGAGGCACAGGTCGCTGCCGGGCGGGTTCGGGGCGCCGCAATCTTCGTGCGGGCAAATGGACGGCGCTTGCGCGGCCGGCGCGGCACTCTGCGGCGTGGCGGCAGGCGCGGCGGAAGCCGGCGCGGCGGCGGGTGCCGCGCGCGGCAAGCTCAGGTCCACGCCGGCCAGCATGGCACCGCAGGCGCAGCGCAGCGTGGCGGGCGGGTTTTCGGTGCCGCAGGCCGGGCACAGGCGTATGTAGGCGGCGGCGTTCAAGCGCGGCTCCAGGAGCGGTCCTGCAGATCGAGGCCGCGTTCCTTGCAGAGCGCTTCGAGGCGCTCCATGTCGCCGCGCGCGGGTATGCCGGCGAACCATACGCGGCGGCCATCCACGCCCATCTGCATGCGCTTGCCCAGGCTGTCCGCGACCGCGTCCAGGTAGGGCGCGTAGCGCGCGCGGCCGCGCTCGCTCAGCGTGACCAGGGTCTGGTTGCTGGAGCCGCGCCACAGTTGCGTGAGCGGCAGCGTATCCACATAGGGTTCGGGAATCAGCGCGTCCAGCCTGGCGAGCAGGTCGGCATGGCGCTCGGCCAGGCGCGCGTGGGGGTAACCGCTGTAACAGAGCAGGTCGAAATCCAGGTTTTTCGACTTGCGCCAGTGCGCGAGGCCATCCAGCAGGGCGGCCAGCGCGGCGGGCTGGTCGAAAGGTTCGCCGCCGCTGATGGTGACGCCATCGAGCCGGCCGCCGCTCACGTCGCGGCACCAGGCCAGCAACTGCGCCAGCGGCATGTTGCGGCCGGCGTCCGGCGCCCAGGTGTCGCGCGATACGCAGCCCGGGCAATGGATGCTGCAGCCCTGCATCCATATGCCTATGCGCCGGCCCGGGCCCAGCACGCTAATCGGGAAATGCGCCTTGTTGATCGCGATCTGCATGTCTGCGCGGGGGGCGGGGCTCAGGCGGTTTCCAGGTTGAGGCTCACGACCTTGTCGGTTTCGCTGAGCCCCGCCACGCGCACGCGGCTTGCGCCGGCCAAATCCAGCGCGAACAGGGCGCGCGCGAGCGGGTTCACGAATGCCGATTCGATCTGATTGCCTATGCCGCGCCCGCCGTTGGACAAATCCTGCGTGGCGCGCTTCAACAGTTCCGCCGCCACGTCGCCGGCCAGTACCAGTTCCAGGCCCTGTTCTTCGAGCAGGCGGCGGCGCACGTTGCGCAGCATGCCCATGAATATGTCGCGCGCCACTAAGGGGGTGACGAAATTGAACACCACGATGTTGTCGCCTATGCGGTTCAGAATTTCGGGGCGCGACAGGTGGTATTTGAAATAATCGACAATGGCGCCGCGCACCCGCGCTTCGACCATTTCGTAGGCGTCGCCGGGGCTTACGTGCTGCACGCGGCGGCCATGTTCGTCAGCGCCGTATATGCCCAGGTTGGACGTGAATACGATGATGGCTTCGGAAAAGTAGGCGGTATCGCCGCGCCCGTCGGTGAGCCGGCCGTCCTCGAGAATCTGCAGGAATTTGTCCAGGATGCGCGGGTGGGCCTTTTCGATTTCGTCGAACAGCAGTACGCAGAACGGGCGTTCGCGCACGGCGTTGGTCAATTCGCCGCCGGCGTCGAATCCTATGTAGCCGGGCGGGGCGCCGAGCAGGCGCGCGGCGCTGTGCTCTTCGGCGAATTCGCTCATGTCGAAACGTATCAGCGCGCGCTCGTCGCCGAACACGAGTTGCGTGAGCGTTTTGGCCAGTTCGGTTTTGCCCACCCCGGTGGGGCCAGCGAAAAACAGCACGCCGCGCGGGCGTGAGCCGCCCGAGCGCGCCTGCGCGCCGGTCAGGCCCATGGCCGAGCGTTTGAGTATGTCCAGGGTTTTGACCACCGCCTGGCGCTGCCCTTTGACGCGTTCTTCGATGCTGTCCAGGGCGTCGCGTATGCGCGCGCGCAAATAGTCTTTTTGCCAGGGGTTGTCGGGTGAGCCCACCTTGTAGCAGCGTATCGCCGCGTCGATGTCGCGCATGCCCAGTTTCTGGCGGCTGGCCAGTTCGGTAATGTCCGACAGCGCGGCGATGCTCATGCCTTCGGCGCCGGCCGCGAAGGTCTGGATGAAGCCCTGTTGCGCCGCGGCGTCGGCCGCCGCATAGCCCTCGAATAGCGGCGCGAGCTGGGCGGCGGCGGCCTGGCGTTCTTCGAAGCCGGGCTTGGCCACCACCAGGCCGGCAATCCTGTCGTTATCGAGCGCGAACCAGGACGGCAATTCCTGCGGCCGGTTCACCAGCCACAGTATGGGGTTGTAGAGCGGCAGGCCGCCTTCTTTGGGCACCACGGCGGCGGCCTGCAGCGCAAGTTTTTCGGCGGCCACGAAAAAGCGGTGCTCGGTTTCCACGAGGTGGTCGGGTTCGCGCACGATGCGCGAGGCGAAGTCCATCACCAGCGCGGCGCGGCATTCGCGCGTGGTGGTGAGCGTTTTCATGAGCTTGGACAGGCTTTCCAGGCTAAGCATGTGGCTGCCGCCGCCCAGTTTGAGGTCGAACAGGCTTTCCGCGCGCTCGCGCCGCGCGCTCTCGTCCGGATACACGCGTATGCCGTCGGCCGGATCGTAAATGAGCATGCAGCCATAGCCCTGGCGCGCCAGCGCTTCCCACAGGCAGCGCGCCAGCGGCACCAGCGCCGGCCCGCCGGGCAGCGGGGTCAGGAAACTGTCGCGGATATTTCCGGACAGCACGAATTGCGCGCGTATCGGCAACAGGCGCTCGATATCGCGTATCCAGCGCGGCGGCGGGATATCCATGGCGGCGGCTCCAGTGGTCCTCAGGGCTCGAAACTTACACTATCGGAGAACGATACATGCCGGAATGGGCGTCAGTCATGGAATCGACCTTGAATCGGCGAAGGCGGGCAGCAGGGCGGGGAATAAGCACGACGCCGGCCCTGGCGCCGGCTGCATTGCGCCGCGGCATGCAGCAAGGGCTGCGTCGCAGAGCTTGTAGCCTTGCCCGATGCCGCCCGGGGCCGCGCGTTCAGCGCAGCGCTTTCTGCATGGGCGCCTCGGCGCGCCGCGCGGCCTGTTCGTCGGCCAGCGCCGGCAATTTGCTGCGGTCCACCAACTGCACGGGCAGTTCGCCGGCGCCCAGGCGGCGCGTGACTTCGAGCTTCAGTCCGTGCTCGGCCAGCGCCGCCAGCAGCGCCGGAAATTCCGCGCACCAGCGGTCTTCGGCCAGGTGATCGAGCACGCTGGTTTCGTTGGCGCCGGCTGCGACGGCGCGGATCACGTTGAAATTGGCGGTTTTGGCGGCGGCATCGACGCGCATGCGCACCATGTAGTCGCCCCAGCCGGGTTTGCGGAAATGCACCAGACCGCCCTGGGCGAACAGGGTGTGCGCGACCGGCTCGACCTGATAGCCCAAATCCAGCAACGACTGTTCCAGCACCAGCGCTTCGGCCTCGGCCAGTTCCTGTTCGCCGGCAAGCTGCACGGCGCGGCGCAGTTCCAATAGCAGCGCCGCGTGGCGTTCGGGCGAGCCGGCCTGTTCGAGTTGCGCGACCAGGCGCGCGACGGATTCGGGCAGGGCGCCGCGATGCGCCACGCGCGCGATCAGCCGGCGCACCTCGGCCGCCTGCTGTTCGGTCTGACGGCCGGCGAAGGCCTCAAGCTGCGCTTCGAGCTGTTCCGGCAATACCAGGTCGATATGTTCCAGGCCGGCATCGCTGTGCGGCGCCAGTTCGGCGATCGCCGATTGCAACAGCGCGCAGCGTTCTTCCAGACCGCCCAGCCAGGCGGCAAGCGCGGCCGGGGCCGGGTCCTGCGGCGCCGGCAGTTCGGCGCCCACGGCGATGCCCAAGCCGGCGGCGGCCGCGCACAGCCGGCCATGGCGCGCTTCCGCAGCGGCGCGCCGGCGCTCCAGCGCGGCCCTGCCGGCGGCCTGGGCGGCGATCTGTCCGGCGCTTTGCCGGGCCGCGTCGTCGGCCTGCTGCGCGGCGATCAGATCCGCGTCGCGATAGGCATCCTGCATGGCGCGCGCGGCACGGATGGCCGCGGCCGCCAGCAATAGCGGCGCGGCGGCAGGAATCAACAGTACGCTGGTGGGGCCGCTCATGATGCGCGCTGGTCCGTTCGTGTCCGGATAGTCAAAAAATCGGCAAACCGCTCGAGCCGGGGCGCCTGCCGGGCGAACGCGCCTGGGAGTTCCGTGCGCGCGCATTCGGGTGTTTGCGCCCCGCCGGGTCGGGTTTGCGAGTCGCGCCATTTTGCATCAAAGCCGCGCCGCGTTGGGCACGCGCCTCGCGCGTAGGCGGCCCGGGCATGGCGGTCTGCGCGCCGCAGCAATGCCGCGTCTTGCCCGGGATCGACCGCGTATGGGCGAGGCCACATGTTCGCTGTGCGCCGGGTCGCGGCTGCGCCATGCCGCCAGCGTCCGCGCCGGGCCCTACCGTCACGGCGGCTTGCCGTGTCGTATCGCCGCGGCCCAGGCGCACTTCTGTATGATGTCCCCCGTGCGCCCGGATCAACCGGGACGGCGCGGCGGCGCGTGCGCACCGGATTACTGTCCGCCGCCCGTCCGCATAACCAGGAGCTGGATGGCCATGGGCTGGAACGAAGAAACGGACACCACGATTTATCAAGTGGTCGTGAATCACGAAGAGCAATACTCGATCTGGCCGCAAATGCGCGAAATACCCGCCGGCTGGCGCGCCGAAGGCAAGGTCGGCAACAAGCAGGAATGTCTCGATCACATCAAGCAAGTGTGGACCGACATGCGCCCGCTCAGCCTGCGCAAAAAAATGGACGAAATGCGTTGATGCGCGTCCCGGGCCACAGTATAAAAATTCCAAGTGGCCCCGCAATTTCCCGGTTTTGTAAAACTAAACATGGCGCGTAGCCTGGGGTGAGCTTGCGAACCGCAACGATTTACGATTGGTTTATGGGCGGCCGTCCGGGTTCTTGTCGTCACCCATAAACTAAATGGGAGCATGCACGGCGGGTTGTGCCGAGCCGCGAGCAGATTGCTTCCCGGGCGGCCGTAAGCATTGGTGCGCGGTAAATTCCGAGCGGCGCAGGGGACATAAACCGCCGGCGCAATGCGTCGCATGGGTGCGCTCAAGCCTGGCATTGGGCGGCATGCGCTGCGCGTTTCCGCGCTGCGAGTCGCTCCGAATTGCGCAAGCCTGCTGGAAACCGGTACTGGCGCCGGACCGGACCTTGCGCCACGTCCGCAACAATTGCGTTGATCGGGCAAGAGCGGCAAGGCCGGCGCATCCCCGCGCCGGGACGCTCAGTTTGACCGCTCACGCCGCTCCGCGCTTGCCCATCGCCCCGAGCGCGCCCGAGCCGGCCCGCCTCGCCTGCGCCGCAGCGCGCGCCCTGAGTGTATGCTGCGGCTGGGCGCCGGTCTGGGCGCCCTACAAGAAACGGGAGGACAAATGCATCAGATCGACATAGCCGGGCGGGCCATCGAATATGTGCGCCTGCCGTCCGCGCATGCGCGTGCCGGCGCGCCGGCCATGGTGTTTCTGCACGAAGGTTTGGGGTCCATATCCATGTGGCGCGATTTTCCGCAGCGCGTGGCGGACGCGACCGGTTGTGAGGCCGTGGTGTATTCGCGCTGCGGCCACGGCCGTTCGTCGCCTTGCGGGGTGGTGCGCACGCCGCGCTATCTGCATGCCGAGGCGCTGGAAGTGCTGCCCGAGCTGCTGGCGCGGCTGGAACTGGAACGGCCCTTCCTGTTCGGCCATAGCGACGGCGCGTCGATCGCGCTGCTTTATGCCGGCCGGCCCGATGCGGTGTTGTCCGGGCTTATCGTGCTGGCGCCGCATGTCATGGTCGAGCAGGAAGCCGTGGATGGCATACGCCAGACCGTCGAGGCCTATGGCTCGAGCGACATGCCGCAGCGTCTGGCGCGCCATCATCGCGACGCCGATGCGCTGTTCGCGGCCTGGAGCGGCATATGGTTGAGCCCGGAATTCCGCGACTGGAATATCGAACACTGTCTGCCGGCCATCGCTTGTCCGGTGCTCGCCGTGCAGGGCGAGAACGACGAATACGCCACCATGGAACAGATAGAGCGCATCGCGCGCATGGCGCCCGACGTGGCGCTGCTTAAACTGGCCGATTGCCGGCATTCGCCGCACAAGGATCAGCCCGATGCCCTGGTGGCGGCGGTCGAAGGTTTTGTGCGCGGAATGCTGGATTAGCCGTCCAGCGTTTCGCCTGATCCGCGGCGGCCGGCTGCCTGGCACGACGCCGCGCGCTTGACTATGCTTTTGCTGCGGCGCCGGCCGCACTTGCGCGGGAATCCGGCCGGACGCGGAAAGGGGGTAGGGCGTGTCAGTCGCTGTGCAGCGCGGATCAAGCCGTCTGGCCGGTGCGGCGGGGGCTCCGGCGCGCCGCGGGGCACCGCTCGCGGGCCGGCTTGGTGCGTTGCTGATCGAGGGTGTGCAGGCGGCTTCGCGCGTGCTCCTGCGCTGCGCGAGCGGCCGTGGCGGCGACGCAGCGCCGCGCCGGCGTGCCGGCTGGCTCCATGCCGTTGGGCTGCTGCTGGCCGTCATGACCATGGCAGCCCAGGCCGCGCCCGAACAGCGCATCGCGCTCGTGATAGGCAATGGCCGCTATGCCGGGGCGGCGCTCGCCAATCCGGCCAATGACGCGCGCGCGATAGGCAAGGCGCTGGGCGAGGCGGGGTTCAAGGTGACCGTGCTCGAAAACGCCGGGATCAAGGACATGAACCAGGCCATACGCGAATTTGGCGATGCGCTGGCGCGCGGCGGCGGCGTCGGGCTGTTCTTTTTCGCCGGCCATGGCGTGCAGGTGAAAGGCCGCAACTACCTGATACCGGTGGATTCTGGCGTGCAGCGCGAGGACGAGGTGCCCTATGCCAGCATCGACACCAACCTCGTGCTGGACAAGATGGAAACCGCCGCGAATCGCGTGAATATCCTGATCCTGGATGCCTGCCGCAACAATCCGTTCGCGCGCAGTTTGCGCGCCGCGGGCGGCGGCCTGGTGCAAATGGACGCGCCGGCCGGCACGCTGATTGCGTTCAGTACCGCGCCCGGGTCCGTGGCCAGTGACGGCGAAGGCCAGAACAGCGTGTATACGCAATTTTTGCTGCAGGCCATGCGCGTGCCGGGTGCCCGGATTGAAGACGTGTTCAAGTCGGTGCGCACCCAGGTCAGGCAATCGACGGGCGGCAAACAGATACCCTGGGAAAATACCGCGCTCGAGGGCGATTTCGTGTTCTTCCCGAAAGCGCCCGAAGCCGTGGCGCGCCAGATCGGCCAGCCGGCCCCGGGCCAGGCGCCGGTCATACGCGAAATTGCCGCGCCGCAGCTCAAGGTGGGCGACAGTTACCGCGCGCAACTGATAGACCTGTTCAGCGGTTCGGTCGTCAAAACCTATACCAAGCGCGTGGTCGCCGCGGACCGGCACGGCTGGCGTTTTGCCGACGGCAGCGAATACGACCGCTCGTTCAATCTGCTGCGCGAAACGCAGGACGGCAAACCCACCGTGGAATGGCAGCCGGCGCGGCCCAATTACGCCTTTCCGCTCACGCCGGGCAAAGCCTGGCGCGCGGCCGGGGTGCGCACCTGGGAAGAGGGACGCTCGGAAGTCACGGTGGATTTCAAGGCCGTGCGGCAGGAGCGCGTGCTGGTGCCGGCGGGCATATTCGATACCTTGCGCGTGGAAGGCACAGGTGGCTACAAAAGCACCGTGGGCGGCGCGAGCGGCAGCGGGACGGTGACGCACCGCTACTGGATAGCCGCCGATTCGGGGCTCGCGGTGGCTTACGAGTACGAAGAAACCAACTGGAAAGGCAAACTCGCCAAGAAGCAGCGCACCGAACTGCTGTCTTTCAAGCCGGCCGGGCAGTGAGCGCGCGCAGCAAGGCGCGCGGATGTCGTGCACGCAGGCCCAGCGCCGGCGCGCGCGGGTCGCGGTCCGGCGCAGGCCGGTGCAGGCCGCGGCAGAATTGCTTGCGCGCATCCTGCAATCCGTCCAGCATGGGCGCATGACGCCGCCAGTTGGTGCCGGCGCAATTTTTGGAGCAGGCCCATGATTTCTGACAAGCTCTACGCTGGCGCCGTGGCCGCGCTGATCGCGGCGGCCGCCCCGCCGGCATGGTCGCAAGGCCGGCTCGCCGCCGATACGCTCAAAATTTATGGCGGCAATTATTCGACGCGCTGCGGCGACGCGGGCGCGCCGCAGTTGCGCGTGGTGGCCGATGCGCTCATGGTCGAATCCGGCGGCAAGCGCATGAGCGCGCGCAATGTGCAGGCGGCTTATTCGTATTTCGGCAATTCGCCGCCGCCGGATTTCGACGTGGTGCTGATGGGCGAGGTCAAACCCGGCCTGGCGCTGGAATTTCACGTGTATCACGACCGCGCCGGCCGCTACGCGAAAATCGAGGCCGACCCCAAGGTGCGCCCGGCACTGGGCGCCCTGGTCGGGCACAAGTACCGGCATTGCGCCGCTGCGGGCGCCGCC
>JAEUNN010000641.1 GCA_016791085.1 Rhodocyclaceae bacterium
CGGACAAACAGATCGCGCTGCGTTTCGACATTTGCGATACGGGCATAGGCATCGCGCCGGCCGAACTGCCCAAACTGTTCGCGGCCTTTACCCAGCTCAACCCCAGCAGCACGCGCCGCCACGGCGGTACCGGGCTGGGCCTCACGATCACCCAGCGGCTGGTCGGATTGATGGGCGGCCGCGTGGATGTGAGCAGCACACCGGGCAAAGGCTCGGTGTTCACCGTGCACCTCATGCTGGAACCCAGCGACGGCAGCATGGCCGCGCCCGGGTCCGGCCAGCCGCTGGCCGGACGGCGCGTGCTGCTGGTCGATGACAATAGCGCCAGCCGCTCGATACTGTCGCGCTGGATGATTTACTGGGGCTGCCATGTGCTCGAAGCGGCGGACGCCGAGAGCGCGCTGCGGCTCATGCGCGAATCCGCGGCGGCGGGCCGGCCGGCCGATCTGGCGCTGGTGGACACCTCGCTGCCCGGCGACGACGGCCCCAGGCTTGCCGCAAAACTGCGCAGCGACACCTTGCAGCCAAATTTCCGAGTGGTGTTGCTGTCCAAGCTCGCCGTGCGCGAAGATAGCCGCTTTGCCGGAATTGCCGCCGACCGCCGGCTCACCAAACCGATCAAGGCGGCTCGCCTGCTCGGCGTGCTGGAAGAATTGCTGCTGCCGGCCGCAAATGCCGGCGCGCCGCATACGGCGCAGCATGGGGTGCCCAGCTGCAAGGTGCTGGTGGTCGAGGACAATCCGGTCAATCAACTGGTCGTGGTGCGCATGTTGCAACGCCAGGGTCACCGTACCGAAGTCGCCGCCAACGGGCTGGAAGCGCTGGCCGCGCTGCGCGAAGCGCAATACGATCTGGTACTCATGGATTGTCAGATGCCCGAAATGGACGGATACGAAGCCACGCGCCTGCTGCGCGACCCGCGCACCGGTGCGCGCAATCCGCAGGTGCTGGTGGTCGCCCTGACCGCCAACGTGATGCCGGGCGACCGCGCGCGCTGCATTGCCGCCGGCATGGACGACTACCTGCCCAAGCCGGTCAATCCGCAGCAATTGCGCGAAATGCTGGAACGCCACCGTGCCCGTCTGGGCAACGCGGCCGCCGTATGAAACGCCTGTTGGCCCTGTTGCTGTGCCTGTGGGCGGCGGCCGCCGCGGCCGGCGAACTGTCGCGCGCCGATCTGGAACAGCGCTTCCTGCCCCCGCTGCATGTCGGCAACAAACTGTCCGACGTGCCGGTATGGCCGATTACCAGCGAACTGGAGCCCGAAGCCGGCCCCATCGCCTGGGTGTTCGAGTCCATCGATCTGGCGCCTATTCCGGGTTTTGAAGGCACGCCCATGAATTTGCTCATCGCGCTGGACCGCAAGGGAAATTTCATGGACGTGGTGGTGTTGCGCCAGCACGAGCCGGTATTTCTGAGCGGGCTGGGGCCGGCGCCTCTGCATGAGTTCGTGCGCCAGTACGCCGGCAAAAATTTGCGCCAGGAAATCAACGTGGCCAGCACCTATGGCGACACGCGCGGCGGGTCCGGCGGCAAGCGCGTGGTGCTGGATGGCGTGGCCAAAGCCACGGCCTCCGTGCGCATCGTGAACCAGACCGTACTGGCCGCCGCGCTGGAAGTTGCGCGCGTCAAACTGGGCTATGCCGATACGCGCAAAAAAGGCCCGGTCGCGCGCGCCCGCGCGGACCAGTACGAAGCGCTGACTTTCCAGCAATTGCTCGAACGCGGCATGATCGCCCGCCTGAGCTTGAGCAACCGCCAGGCCGAAGCGCTGTTCGCGGGCAGCGACGGGGCCGGCGTGGACGCCGACGCGCTGGCCCATCCCGACGACACTTTCGTGGATCTCTACATCGCCTATGTCAATGCACCGACCATAGGCCGCGCCCTGCTCGGCGATGCGGCCTACCAGCGCCTGCAGGGCAAGGTGGACGACGGCCAGCAGGCCTACTGGATCGCGTCGGCCGGGCGCTATCCCATCGTCGACGAAAATTTCGTGCCCGGCACGCAGCCGCCACGGCTCACCCTGCGCCAGAACGGCCTGCCCGTGGAAATGCGCGATCTGGTATTCGAACTTGCCGCGCCCCCGCCCGGCGCGCCGCGCTTCAACGCCGCGCGGGTGTTCCGCGTCGACGGGCACGCCGGGCTGGATCCGGGCCGGGCGCTGGAACTGGCCATTACCGTGACACGCGCCAAGGGGCAAATTCTGGCCACCCTCACGCACGCCGAAGCCAAATTCGACTACGCGCCGCCGTCCGCGCTGTTCGAATATCCGCCCACGCCGCTGCCGGAATGGCTGATCGCCTGGAAAGGCCGCGTGCCCGACCTGATCGTGATCGGGCTGGCACTGGCGCTGCTCACGGCGGCATTGGCCAGGCCGCGCTGGATATCCGTCGATGCGCGCCGGCTCGCGCTGTTCCGCCAGGCCTATCTGGCCTATACGCTCATATTTCTGGGCTGGTATGCGCAGGGCCAATTGTCCATCGTGCATCTGACCGGCGCCGCCAAGGCGCTGGCCGCACATCAGGGCCTGGGCAGCTTCCTGTACGACCCGGTGTGCCTGCTCGTGATCGCCTACACCCTGGTGAGTTTTTTCGTATGGGGCCGCGGCACCTTCTGCGGCTGGCTGTGCCCCTTCGGCGCGTTGCAGGAATTTATCGGCCTCATCGCGCGCCGGCTCAAAGTGCCGCAATTGCAATTGCCGGCGCGCCTCGCGTGGGCGCTGGACCGCGGCCGCTACGTGCTGCTGGCCGCGCTCATGATCGCCGCCGTGACGGCACCGCACACGGCGGAGCGCCTGGTCGAAGTGGAGCCGTTCAAAACTGCCATCACCACCGGCTTCGACCGCACCTGGCCGTATGTGGCGTATTGCGCCGGCCTGCTCGCCCTGGGCGCGCTGTACTACAAATTTTTCTGCCGCTACCTGTGCCCGCTGGGCGCGGCCATCACCCTGGGCGGCAAGTTGCGGCGCTGGAAGTGGCTCGCGCGCCGCGCCGAATGCGGCCAGCCCTGCCAAACCTGTCGCACGCGCTGCCACTACGGCGCCATCGAGCGTTCCGGCGCGATCCGTTACGACGATTGTTTTCAGTGCCTGGATTGCGTGGGCATCTACCACGACGACCAGCGCTGCGCACCCATATTGCTGTACCGGCGCAAGGGCAAGGTGGTGGTGCCGCACGCGGCGCCCGGCCCCAGCGCAGCCTGATCGACATGACTTTCGCGCGGCGCCTCGGCATGGCGGCGTTCGCGCTGCTGGCGGCGGGCTGCGCCCAGGTCGAGCCGCAGCGCGCCGGCGGCGCCGAATGGTACCCCTCGCCCAATCACGATGCGCGCCGCCCCACGCTGGTGGTGCTGCACCACACCAGCAACGATACGGCGGCGCGCGCGCTCGCCACGCTGACCGACCCGGCGCGCGAAGTCAGCGCGCACTACCTGATTACGCGCGCAGGCAAGCTTTACCAACTGGTGGAAGAAAGCCGGCGCGCCTGGCACGCCGGGGTGTCCTGGTGGGATGGCGCGGCGGACGTGAATTCCCGCTCGATAGGCATAGAACTCGACAACAATGGCGCCGAGCCGTTTGCCGAGCCGCAAATCGCACGCCTGATCGAATTGCTGGCCGACCTGAAAACCCGCTATGGACTCGCCGCGACGTCTTTCGTGGGCCATGCCGACGTGGCGCCGCGGCGCAAAACCGATCCCAGCCGGTATTTCCCGTGGCCGCGCCTGGCCGCGCTGGGCTTTGGCCTGTGGTGCGAGGCGCCGGCGCCGGCCGCGCCGGCTTTCGACCCGGAAGCCGGACTGGCCGCGCTGGGCTATGACACCAGCGACATGGACGCCGCCGTGCGCGCCTTCCGGCTGCACTACCGGCAAACCGACATGGCGGCCGAACTGGACGATGCCGATCTGGCCACCCTGGCCTGTCTGGGCGGCCTGAAACGCGCCGGCGACGCCCAATAACGCCGCGTGCCGCGGCCGCCGGTCGCGCCTACAGCCCCGGATCGCTGCCACCGCCCATGAGCGCGCGTTCCACCACGCGGCGCGACAGGTGGGAAGAAAACAGCTCGATGAAATCGAACGCAAATCCGCGCAAGTACTTGTTGCGGCGCAGGCCTATGCGCGTGGTGCTGGATTCGAACAGGTGCGAACAATCGAGCGCGCCGAGGTTTTTGTCGCGCTCGGGCTCGAACGCCATGGCCGCGATGAGGCCCACACCCAGGCCCAGGCCGACATAGGTCTTGATCACGTCGCTGTCGATGGCGGTGAGCACCACCTTGGGATTGAGCCCGCGCGCCGAAAACGCCTTGTTGATCTTGCTGCGACCCGTAAAGGCGAAGTCGTAGGTAATCAGCGGGTGGCGCGCGATCGCCTCGAGCGTGAGCGGGCGCGCGTCGAGCAAAGGATGGCCCACGGGAGCGATCACACAGCGGTTCCACTGCTGGCAGGGCAGCATGACCAGTTGTTCGTATTGTTCTATGGCTTCGGTGGCGATGGCCAAATCCGCTTCGCCGGACAGCACGTACTCGCAGCACTGCACGGGATTGCCCTGGTGCAGCATGAGCTGCACGCCCGGATAGCGCGCCACGAAACGCTGTATGACCGGCGGCAGGGCATAGCGCGCCTGCGTGTGGGTGGTCGCGATGGTGAGCGTGCCGCGGTCCTGGGCCGAATATTCTTCGCCCACCGACCGCAGGTTGGCCAGGTCGGACAGCACGCGCTCGGCAATTTGCAGCACCGCCCGGCCCGGTTCGGTGACCGCCACGAAGCGCTTGCCGTGGCGCACGAAAATTTCCACGCCCAATTCTTCTTCGAGCAGCCGTATCTGTTTTGACACGCCGGGCTGGGAAGTGAAAAGCGCTTGTGCGGCGCCGGAAAGATTCAGGCCCTGACGCGTGACTTCCTGGATGTAACGCAGTTGCTGCAGGTTCATGGCGACCCCAAATAGCTGGAAGTTATTAAATTCTAACTTCAAAGTATTTATTGTTTATAACCCTAGCCTCTATCATTCGGTCCTGACCAGGAGAAATCATTTTGGAATTCGGCTACACCATTGCGGGTTTTGTCGTCGGCGCGATCGTCGGGCTCACCGGTGTGGGCGGCGGTTCGCTCATGACGCCGCTCCTGGTGCTCATGTTCAACATCAACCCCAGCGTCGCGGTCGGCACCGACCTGTTGTACGCGGCCATCACCAAATCCGGCGGTGCCGTGGTGCATTCGCGCAAGGGCACGGTCGATTGGGGCATAGTCGGGCGCCTCGCCGCCGGCAGCGTGCCGGCCGCCGCGCTCACCCTGTGGTGGCTGTCGGCGCACGCCAAAGCCGGCCACGCCAGCGGCAGCGTCATGACCGGCGCGCTCGGCGTGGCGCTGGTACTCACCGCCGTAGCCATCGTATTCCGCGCCCGCCTGCAAGCATTCGCGCAGCGCCCGCGCATCGCCGCCTGGCGCGAAGCACATACCGCGACCGCCACGGTCGTGGTCGGCGCCGTGCTGGGCGTGCTGGTTACGGTGTCGTCGGTAGGCGCCGGCGCGCTGGGCACGGCGGCGCTGGTGTTCCTGTTCCCCGCTCTGGCCGCCTCGCGCATCGTGGGCAGCGACATTGCCCACGCCGTGCCGCTCACCCTGGTGGCCGGTCTGGGCCACTGGTGGCTGGGCAATATCGACTGGTTCCTGCTGGCCTCCCTGCTCGCCGGCTCCCTGCCCGGCATCACGCTGGGCAGCCACGTATCCGCGCGCCTGCCGGAACGCGTGCTGCGCCCCATCCTGGCCGGCATGCTGCTGCTGATCGGCGGCAAACTGAGCATGAATCTGATCGGCTGAATCCCGCCGCATAGGGGCGGCCTGCGTTGCACTGCAACACGCCGCCTCGATAGACACTAGAATTGCGCAATACCCTGGAGAGCCCCCACATGTACCGCTACAACGACTACGACCGAGCCATCGTGAAAGCACGCGTGGCACAGTTCCGCGACCAGACGCGGCGTTTTTTTGCGGGCGAATTGAGCGAGGACGAATTCCGTCCGCTGCGCCTGCAAAACGGGCTCTACATCCAGCGCCACGCCCCCATGCTGCGCATCGCGATTCCCTACGGCCTGCTGTCGTCGGAACAACTGCGCATGCTGGCGCACATCGCGCGTACCCACGACCGCGACTACGGGCATTTTTCGACGCGCCAGAACATCCAGTACAACTGGATTCCGCTGGAACAGGTGCCGGAAGTGCTGGAAAAGCTGTCCAGCGTCGATATGCACGGCATCCAGACCAGCGGCAACTGCATACGCAACATCACGTCCGATCCTTACGCCGGCATCGCGCTGGATGAAATCGTCGATCCGCGCCCGTGGTGCGAAATCCTGCGCCAGTGGTCCACCTTCCATCCCGAATTCGCCTTCCTGCCGCGCAAGTTCAAAATCGCCATCAACGGTGCCGAACACGATCGCGCCGTGGTGCGCTGCCACGACATAGGTCTGGAGGTGTACCGCAACGCCGCCGGCGAACTGGTGCTGCGCGTGTTCGCGGGCGGCGGCATGGGCCGCACGCCCATCATCGGTTCCGTGATCCGCGACAACCTGCCCTGGCAGCACATGCTCACCTATTGCGAGGCCGTGCTGCGCGTCTATAACCGCTATGGCCGGCGCGACAATTCGTACAAGGCGCGCATCAAGATTCTGGTCAAGGCGCTGGGCGCGGAAGAATTCGCGCGCCAGGTGGATGCCGAATGGGAGCACTTCAAGGACGGCCCCGGCACGCTCACGCAAGCCGAACTGGCGCGCGTGGCCGCGCACTTCACGGCGCCGGCCTATGACGCGGCTGCCGGCGGCGAATCCGAACTTGCCGCCCGCGCCGCCGCCGAGCGGCCGTTCGAGCGCTGGCTGTCGCGCAACGTGCGCGCCCATCGCCAGCCCGGCTACCGCGCCGTGGTGTTGTCGCTCAAACCTACCGGCAAGCCGCCCGGCGATGTCGATTCCGACACCATGGACGCCATCGCCGACCTGGCCGACCGCTACAGTTTCGGCGAATTGCGCGTAACCCACGAACAGAACCTGGTATTGGCCGACGTGCGCGCCGACCAGTTGTACGCGCTGTGGGGCGAATTGCGCAAGCTGGGTCTGGCCACTCCGAACATCGGGCTTTTGACCGACATCGTGTGCTGCCCGGGCGGCGATTTCTGCTCGCTCGCCAACGCCAAATCCATCCCCATCGCGCAAGCCATACAGGAACGTTTCGACGACCTCGATTACCTGTACGACCTGGGCGAACTGGAACTCAACATTTCCGGCTGCATGAATTCCTGCGGCCACCACCACGTCGGCCACATCGGCGTGCTGGGCGTGGACAAGAGCGGCTCCGAGTGGTACCAGATTTCCATAGGCGGGGCACAGGGCAATGACACTTCGCTGGGCGAGGTGATCGGACCGTCGTTCGCGGCCGAACAGGTGCCCGACGTGGTGGAACACCTTATCGACACCTATGTCGACAACCGTCAGCCCGAAGAGCGTTTTCTCGATGTGGTGCGCCGCCTTGGCGTCGAGCCCTTCAAGAGCCGTGTGTATGCCAACGTAGCGGGCGCCAAACGCGCCAAAGAGGTTGAACATGTCTGAGCGTCAGACCGAAATTCTGCTTGCCGACGGCAGCGTGATCGCCGACGACTGGGTCTGGCTGCGCCTGCCCGAATCGGCCGAGCCGCAGAAAAAATCCGCCGGCAAGGTGGTGCTGTTCCGCCTGACCGGCGACAGCGCAGCACCGGCGGAGGTCGTGGCAGGTGTCGCCATACCGGCCAGCGGGCGCGTGCTGCTGCCCCTGACGATATGGCTCGCGCGCAAGGACGAACTTGCGCCGCGCCTCGCGGCCGGCGAAATCGGCGTGTGGCTGGACAGTTTCGAAGAGCCTCAGGCGCTGGTCGACAGCCTCGCGGATATCAATACGCTGCCGGTCATAGGCCTGAATTTCCCGCGCTTCATCGACGGCCGGGCGTTTTCGGTGGCGTTCCTGCTGCGCAACCGTTATGGCTACCGCGGTCAGTTGCGCGCGCTGGGCGACGTATTGCGCGACCAGTTGTTCTTCCTGCGCCGCGTCGGCTTCGACGCCTATGCCGTGCGCGCGGATTTGGACATACGCGCCGCGGCCGCCTCTTTGGCCGATTTCCCCGAGGTTTACCAATCCTCGACCGACCAGCCGCTGCCACTGTTCCGCCGCGCCTGAACGCGCCGGCCGCCAGACATGACTCCCAAACTGCTCAAACTCGATGACCCCGCCCTGCTCGCATCGGTCGAACAGAAAAGCGCCGAAGTGCGCGCGCTATTGGCCGACATCGCGGCGAATTTCCAGCCCGTGACTTTCGCCAACAGCCTGGGCGCCGAAGACATGGTGCTGACCGACCTCATCCTGGGCGCAAACCTGCCCATAGAGGTGTTCCTGCTCGACACCGGCCGCCTGCCCGCGGAAACCTACACCTTGCTGCATGCCGTGGAAGAGCGCTACGGGCGCAAGCTCACGGTATATTTCCCGCGCCACGAGGCGGTCGAACAGTATGTGCGCACTGAAGGCATCAACGCCTTCTACCGTTCGGTGGACTTGCGCAAGGCCTGCTGCCACATGCGCAAGGTGGAACCGCTCAAGCGCGCGCTGGCCGGCAAGCGCGCCTGGATTACCGGATTGCGCGCGCAACAGGCAGTGTCGCGCGCCGATCTGCCGGTGCGCGAATTCGACGCCGACCACGGCCTGGAAAAATTCAACCCGCTGGCGAGCTGGACCGAGCGCGAAACCTGGGCCTACATCGTGAATAACGGCGTGCCCTACAACGCCCTGCACGACCAGTTCTACCCGAGCATAGGCTGCGCCCCCTGCACGCGCGCCATCACGCCGGGCGAGGACGTGCGCGCCGGGCGCTGGTGGTGGGAACTGCCGGAAAGCAAGGAATGCGGCCTGCACATCAAGGGCGACGCCTGATCCGGACTGTGTGAGCGGCCGGCGCACCGCACCCGCGGGCCTGCCGCTGCCGGCCGCGGACTGCCGCCGATCCCCCCTCCGTTCGCCCTGAGCCTGTCGAAGGGCGCTCACAAGGCACCAGCAGTCGAATATCCCAACCCGGGAAGCGTGCATTGAATCGATGCGCACGGGGCAACCTGCCCCGTCCGGCGCACGGACGCCCACGCCGCCAGCCCGGGCCGGTCAGCTTGGGCGGCTGGATATCCGCCATGCCTTGGGGGCGCGGGCGTCCCGCCCGCGAGCCGACGCGCGGAGCGGGCTTGCTCCGCAGCGCCGTCGCAGTTCCCAAGGAAGCTGGCCGGGCCGCCGCTCCCATGTCGGCCGGCGCAGCGCCAAGCCCGCGCAGCAAGCCACCGTTGCATCGCCCAGCCGCTAAACTATGCGCTTCACGCGGAGATACAGCATGCCGGGCAAGGTATATCTGGTCGGGGCGGGCCCCGGCGCGGCGGATTTGCTTACGCTGCGCGCGGCGCGGCTGCTCGATGCGGCCGACGTCGTGCTCTACGACGCCCTGGTGGCGGCGGAAACACTCACGCTGGCGCGCCGCGCCGAACTGCTGCCGGTAGGCAAGCGTGCCGGCCTGCGCTCCACCGCTCAGCAGCTCATCAATCAGCACCTGATCGAAGCCGCGCAAAAACACAGCCTGGTGGTGCGCCTCAAAGGCGGCGACCCGATGATGTTCGGCCGTGCGCAGGAAGAAATTGCCGCGCTGGACGCGGCCGGCATCGCCTGGGAAGTGGTGCCCGGCGTCACCGCCGCGCTGGGCGCCAGCGCCGCACTGGGCATTTCGCTGACCCGGCGCGGCATTGCGCGCAGCGTGTGTTTCGTGACGCCGCGCATCGGACCCGAAGAACGCGACAGCGAGTGGCTCAAAGCCGCCATCGCCTCGGACACCGCGGTGCTGTACATGGCGGGCGATCAGGCGACCCAGGTATGCGCCGCGCTGGCCGCGGCGGGCATGCCGCTGGCGCGCCCGGCGGCCCTGGTGGTATCGGCGGCGACCGCCGACCAGCAGGTATTCTTCACGACTTTGGAAGGTTTGCCCGACACCATACGCCGGCGCCACAGCGGTCCGGCGCTGGTATTGCTGGGCGAGGTATACGGCGACGCGCTGGCCGCAGCGCTGCAGGGCGCGGACGTGCCCGGCGCTGCAAATCCGGCACAGCCCGGCTGAACGCGCCGGGCAGCCGGATGCGACCGGCAATCAGACCGCGAGCGGCGCGTGCCCGGCGTGCATGAGCCGGTCTATGGCGTCCTGTATGCGGCCATTCGGCTGGCGCTGCATCCAGTCGTTGGTGGCCAGCACCAGTGGCCGGATATCCTCCAGCACCAGTTGTTCCTGACCCAGCAGCTGGAACAGATCACTCGCCGCGGCATGCACCTCGCTGCCCGGTTCGGAAGCCAGCTGACTAACCATCGCGACGACCATCAGGTCGGTCAGGTGTTGTTCGGAAAACCACGGTTGCCCCACGGCCGCGAGCGCGACCAGGGCGGGCAATTCGGTGGTAGTACGCTTCTTGATTCCCAGCGGGAGCAGTTTGCGACGCTTTTTCATGCCGGCTTTTACGGCAGGCCGCGCGCAAGCTGAAGCCTGCCGGCGCGCGAATTTTGCACCCCGATT
Organism: Rhodocyclaceae bacterium; assembly: GCA_016791085.1. Lineage (GTDB taxonomy): Bacteria > Pseudomonadota > Gammaproteobacteria > Burkholderiales > Rhodocyclaceae > JAEUNM01. Next base: position 10,601 of record JAEUNN010000641.1, read on the forward strand.
CACGCCGGCCGGGCAGGCGGCAGCGCGGCCGCGCAAACCGGCGTCAGCGCTCCAGCACGAAGCGCAAACCCGCCTCACCGGTCGCGGACTGTACTTCTTCAACCAGCCAGGACCAGCCGGCAAGCGGCGCCGCCGCAAGCAGAATGACCAATGCGCAGAAAATCATGACCACCATGAGCATGCACGCGAACCAGGTGTTCTGCTGATTCCAGTTCTCCAGAGTTCCGGCCGCGTCGTCGGCGCCGCAGGCACGCAACAGCGCCGGCAAACTCAGAAGGATGGTCGCCACCGCCGAAATAATGGCGGCCACGATCGCTGCCACCACGACGCCACCGCTGGTAATGGTCAGTGTGGACACGATCACCGCAATCACCACCGCGATGATGACTGCGCAGATGGCATTGACCACCGCCCAGGTGGTCGACTTGCCGGCCACCGCCATGTCGCAACGGCCGGCCTCGGACATCGCCACGTTAGGCAGGCCCTGAACGAACGCTTCCAGGGCGGCCCGAACCTGCGACCAGCGTGCCTGCGCTTCCGAGGATGCGGCGGCGCCGGTATCGATCACACCCGCGCGCAGGCTTGCGGTGGCGCCCGCGCCGCTGTTGAGCAGCGCGCGCAGACCGCTGTTCACAACGTTTACGGGAGGCGGTTGCGTGGCCTGCAGCCAGGCCGTGATCAAGGATTCGATATGGCGCATGTCCGGCTCCAGGCGGCGCATGGCGCGGCGCAGCGTGATCAATTGATCGCCGTACAGGCGGAATTCGCGGCGTATGCCCACCCGCCCCGCCGCCGCATCGTCGACGATGCTTTGCAGCGCATCCACGAATTGTTGGCGCGATGCTACCCGGTTGGCGCCGAAATGCAGATCCACGTAACCCGGCGGACCCCAGGTCAGAACCAGCGGCGGATTCGGAAAGCCGGGCGGCGGCGGCACATAGGGCAGCGACACGCGATTGGTGCG
>JAEUNN010000659.1 GCA_016791085.1 Rhodocyclaceae bacterium
AACGAGTCGCCGGTCGTCAATGCGCGCGCGCTGTTCGGCATCGTGAACAAATACGAGGACTGCGGCCGCTTTACCGCCCACCAGGCCTTGCGCATCCTCCAGGACGGCGTCAAGCCGCGCGAAATTCCCATCGAATTGCCGCGCCATTTTTCCTATCTGGTCAATCTGCCCGTGGCGCTCGAACTGGGGCGTTATCCGCCGCTAAAGCTGCTCGACGTGGCGGAAATGGTCGGCCAGAAAACCGCCCCGCGTTAGTTGCGCGCAGTCCAGCCCTTACCGCGACCGTCGCATGAAATTCACGCGCCACGTTTTCATCAGTTACGCGCACATCGACAACGAGCCGCTCACGCCCGAGCAGCGCGGCTGGGTGAGCCTGTTCCACCTGACCTTGCAGACCATGCTCACGCAGCGGCTCGGCCAGCGCGCCGACATTTGGCGCGACGACAAATTGCGCGGCAACGACGTGTTCGGCGACGAAATATTGCAGCAATTTCCGGGCACCGCGCTGCTGGTGTCGGTGCTGACGCCGCGCTATCTGAATTCGGAATGGTGCACGCGCGAAATACGCGAATTTTGCCGCGTCGCCGAGGCCAATCTGGGTGTCGTGGTGGATAACAAGGCGCGCGTGTTCAAGGTGATCAAGTCGCCGCTGCCGGGCGAACAGAATTTGCCCGCGGTGCTGGGCGAGGTGCTCGGCTACGATTTTTACGAATTCGACGAGGACCGCACGCCGCGCGAACTGGACCCGGCATACGGCGATGCGGCCCGTGCCGAATTTCTGCGCAAAACCAACAAACTGGCCTGGGATATCGCGCAACTGATCAAGCGCATCGACGCCGCGCCGCAAGCCGCGCCGGCCGCGTCCGCGGCCGCGCCGCTCGCGGCGAGCGCGCAGGCAGCGGCCGACCTGCCGGTGGTATATCTCGCCGAAACCAGCCGCGACCGGCGCCAGGCGCGCGAAATGCTCGAAACCGAATTGCGCCGCCTGGGTTACCGCGTGCTGCCGGAACAGAAACTGCCTACCGACGAAGGCGACTATGTCGACGCCGTGCGCGCGCTGCTCGCGCAGGCGCGGCTGTCGGTACATTTGATCGGCAGCGGCTACGGCCTGGTGCCGGACGGGCCCGGCCAACGCTCCATCGTGGTGTTGCAGAACGCGCTGGCCGTGGAACAGGCGCGTGCCGGCGGGCTGGCGCGCGTGGTGTGGCTGCCGGCCGGCACCGCGGGCGAACAGCCCGCGCAACAGGACTTCATCCGCTCCATGCACGAAAATGCCGACACCCAGTTCGGCGCCGACGTGGTGTGCGGCGATTTCGAAAATCTGAAAAGCGCCGTGCATGGCGCGCTGGCCCGCCTGCGCGAGCGCCGCGCCGCCGCCGCGCCGGCCGCCGCGGCGGCGGCTCCGCTGGTGTATATCGTGTGCAGCGAACAGGACCGGCGCGATACTTTGCCGCTGTTCAAATACCTCAAGGCGCGCGGGCTGGACCCGAAACTGCCGGTGTTCCAGGGCGATGCCGCGGCCGTGCGGGCCGCCAACAATGACTTGCTGACCTCCGCCGACGCCGTGCTGCTCTATTACGGCAGCGGCGACGAAGCCTGGAAATTCCACCAGCAGAACGAAATCCGCAAAGCTGCCGCGCTGCCGCGCGAACAGGCTTTGCGCGGGGTATTCACCTATGTCGCGGCGCCGGCCAGCGACGACAAGGAATTCCTGATCGAACTGGGCGAGCCGGGCATGTTGAACGGCCTGGCGGGCTTTTCCGAAGCCGCGCTGGCGCCGTTCGCAGCCCTTTTCGCGGCGCCGGCGGGACGTCCATGAGCAGCGCCGAAATCTGGCCTTACCCGGGCCTGCGGGCGTTCTATCCGGACGAGGAATATCTGTTTTTCGGGCGCGAAGCGCAGGTCGACGCCATGGTCGATCGCCTCGCCGCGACGCACTTCCTGGCCGTGGTGGGCAGTTCCGGTTCGGGCAAGTCTTCGCTGGTCAATTGCGGTCTGCGCCCGGCCTTGTATCGCGGCCTCATGGCGCGGGCCGGGTCGCAGTGGCGCATCGCCCAGTTCCGCCCCGGCTATGCGCCGCTCGCCGCGCTGGCCGGCGCGCTGGCCGAACCCGGCGTGCTGTACGGGCAATTCGACGCCGGGCCGTTCAGCCTGGCCGAACTTGTCGAAACCACCTTGCGCATGAGTGCCCTGGGCCTTTGCGATGCGCGCGACGAGGCGCAACTGCCGGCCGGCTGCAATCTGCTGGTGGTGGTGGATCAGTTCGAGGAATTGTTCCGCTACCGCAAGTTGGGCGGGGGCCGCACGCGTTCCGACCAGTCCGCCGCGGAAGACGCCACGGCTTTCGTGAATCTGCTGCTGGCTGCCGCGCACGAGCCGCAAAGCCGCATATACGTGGTGCTTACGATGCGTTCCGACTTTCTGGGCGACTGCGCCCAGTTCGCCGGACTGCCGGAAGCCATCAATCGCGGCCAATATCTGGTGCCGCGTCTTACGCGCGACGAATTGCGGCGCGCCATCACGGGGCCGGCCGCGGTAGCCGGCGGCGGCATCGCGCCCCCGCTGGCGACCCGTCTGATCAACGACTCCGGCGACAACCCGGACCAGTTGTCCATCCTGCAACACGCGCTCAAACGTACCTGGGAGCGCTGGCGCAGCGTTGGCGGCGCCGGCGCCCTGGAACTGGCGCACTACGAGGCCATAGGCGGCATGGCCATGGCGCTCAACCAGCATGCCGAAGAAACCTGGGACGAATTGCCCGACGACGAGGCGCGCCGCATATGCGCCAAGGTGTTCAAGGCGCTCACCGACAAATCCACCGACCTGCGCGGCATACGGCGGCCGACCCGGCTGTCCGACCTGTGCGCGATCGCCGAAGCCGATCAGGCCGCGCTGCAGGCGGTGCTGGAGCGTTTCCGCGAGCCCGGGCGTTCTTTCCTGCTGCCGCCGGCTGCGGTGCCGCTGGGCGCCGACACGGTGATCGACATTTCGCACGAAAGCCTCATGCGCGTGTGGCAGCGCCTGCGCGCCTGGGGCGAAGAAGAATACGAATCGACGCGGCTGTTCCTGCGCCTCGCCGACACCGCGCGCCTGCACGCCGAAGGCCGCGCCAGCCTGTGGCGCGATCCGGATTTGCGGCTCGCGCGCGACTGGCAGCGCCAGCAGCAGCCCACGCCGGCCTGGGCCGCGCAATATGCGACCGACTTGCAGCCGGCGCTGGATTT
>JAEUNN010000701.1 GCA_016791085.1 Rhodocyclaceae bacterium
TTCGCGCTGCGCGAATGATGTTGCAAGTCGGCGCGCGTAATACTGGAGGCTGAGCTTACTGGCATATCCCGAATCTTACCCGGCGTGGGACATCGCCAAGCGGCTCGCCTGGTTCCTCGCCCAGATCGAGTCCGCCGCAGCCACATCGGAGCAGACGGTCGCCAACATTCTGGCGAAGGCCTGCTTCTGGCTGCGGCGTCAATTCACCGGCCTCAATTTACGCACCAGCAAGTTACTCGACCGCATGCCGGACAGCGGCCCGAACGGGTTTCTGGGCGAAGTTTACACGCGCAAATAAATGGGGCCCGCCAACACCAACCGTGCCACAGCCACCGCGAGCCGCCCGAACCGGCCGACGCGGCTTGTTTGTGCCCCAGCGGCGAGGATGTTCCGGCGTCGCGGCGTGAATCGACCATTCAGCGCCATCGTTGCCGGAACATCCGGCCGAACCTGACAGCTATCCGCTTGCAGAGCGGGTGGGGTTCGTTTGGCGAACCAATTACAGGCCTGTGTTCGGGTCATGCAGGCGTGTATCCGGAAAGAAATGCAAGCTGCGGCTTTTTCCGGTCTCGGTTTTCGTGGCTTCGGTGCTTGGCGCGCAAAATTCCGCACTCAAATCCCGGGCTCCCTGGTGATCCGGCTTTCGCTACATCTGTAAGCGCTTGCCACCCCCTTGGGCGCCGAATACGGGTTGCTGATTGCTGCGCTCACAGGCTTCGCGATCCGGTTTGGTTCGCTGTTGCGCGCAGACGGCGCGGTACGCGTCCTGCACGGGGCCGTCGAGATTACGCTTGAAAAAGTCGTAGGCTGCGGGGCGCGCGCCCTTGCCGGCCACGTCGTTGAGGCTGCCCACGACGATGCGCGAGAACAATCCGCCTTGCTTGCCCAGGTCCATCGCGTATTGTTCGGCGGTGGCGGCAGCGAATACTGCGACGTGCTTGTTGGCGATGTTCGAGGCGACATCGGCGCTGAAGGCGCTCGGTGGCACGATTTCCAGGTTGCGACGGCCCACTTCCACCGTCACCAGCCCCTCGGTGGCGAGGCCGGAATGGCAGGTGTCGTTGACCCAGATGATGTGCCGCGCCTGCAAGCCGCCGAGCAACTGGCGGAACTCCTCGAAGTCGATGGCCTGACCGCCGCGCAGATCGAAATCGTAAGTTACCGGGTAGCCAAAGCGCGACAGACTGCCCTGTTTGGGAAAGCCGTGCGACGAAATATAGACATATACCAAATCTTCAGGTGCGGACTCGGTGCTTATGCGGCGCAAGGTGTCGCGCACGGCGGCGCCCGTCGCCTGTTGGTTATAGAGCACGCGCAGACGCGCGGGCTCCACGCCCAGGCGCAGCATGGTCGCCTGCATGGCTTTGACATCGACCGTGACGCCGGGCAGGTCGGCGGCGCCAAAGCCGTTGGCACGCACGCGGCTGAAGTCCGACACGCCGATGATGACGCCCCAGCGCCGCGCGCTGGCAGCCAGAAGACCGGTGCTTTCGTCGGCGCCGCCGTCGGGCACGCCCACGCCGGGCGGGGGCAGGTCGGAGGCCGGCGGCAGGGCGCCAAGGCGGTCCAGCAGTTTGGGGACGAGTTGATCCACGGCACGCCTGGCGGCGGCCTCGAAGCCGGCGTTTTCGGACCCGGCGTGATAGCCGACCGAGCCGGCGCCGCCCTCGGCCGCCAGTATGCGGCGCCCCAGATGCAGGCGCGCGCGGATGCGCACGTCGGCTGTCACGGCGTCATCCCCGGGCTTTTGCCGGTTGGTGCGCTGCACTTCGAGGCTGATGAAGGCGCCGGCATCCGGCGCGAAAGTGAGTATCACTCCTTTGGCGGCGTCGAGACGGGCGTAGACCTCGGGCGGCGCCTGCAACACCTCGTGACCGCCTTCGATGAGGCGGTTTTCCAGCGTCTGCAGGGCAGCCTGGGCGGCCACGTCCAGGCGCGGTACGGCGGCATCGGTGTCGCGCTTGTAAAGTACCGTGACGTGCTCGGCAAGCGCCGGCGCCGACACGGCGACGCACAGGGCCATCATCAGATGGCGAACGCTCGCCCTCATTTTTCCTCCTGCTTGGCACCCTTGCGCAGGATGGCGTAATCGCCCGCCTGGAATTCGGAATTGGGGTTCATGCCCTGCACAGTGCAATCGGAGGTGGAACCGGCATCGGGCATGCACTCGACTTCACCCAGCGGGATGCGCATGGCAAGATCGAGCCGTTCAACGCCGGGCGGCAGCTTGGCGCGAAAAATGATGACGCGATCGCCGGCATGGAACCCGTGCGCGCCTCCGCCATAAAGTTTTACATGCTCGCCTTCAACGCCGAGGACGCGCCCGACCGGGCGGTAGATCTCCTCGACATATTCGGCGGCCTGCTTGAGCGCGATGCGCAGCGCCTGCTGGTAGTCGGACACCAGGTTCTGCTGCACGCCGGCATCGGCAATCGGCACGCCCGGCGGGATGATCGTGCCTTCGTTGGGGTCGTCGCCCCATATGCCGCTCACCACTTTCTGGTATTTGTCTTCGCCGCTGGCCGTTTCGCGCAAAATGACGCGCATCTTGACCTCGGTGACCACCTGACGCAGGCGCAGGTTGTCGACGATGTTCTGGCGTACTTCGACGATCTGGCCGTGCAGGTAAATCGTGGTGACGTCTTCGACGCCACTCCCCTGGCCGGCGTCGAACAGTCGGAAGCGCGCGCTCTGGCCCACCACACCCTTGAACAGCGATCCCAGGTCGTACTGCGCGGCCACTTTCTGACCGTTGGCACCCATGAGCGTGACTGCGTCGCCCCGCTGCGGGGCATAAAGGAGCTTGTAATAGACGCGCGGGCGCCGGTCGTTGGCGTTGCGCGCGGAAATCTCGGGGGACGCGACCTTGAGTTCGCGCTCCATTTCGGCGAGACGGGACTGGTCGAAGCCGGGAGGCAGGCGGTAGCGCTCCGCCCAGACAGGTGTGGTGGCAACGGCGAGCAGCGACAAGGCGCAAAAGGGGAGGGCACAGTAACGCATATCAAACCTTGGGTTGGGTGGAGGGTTTGGGTGCAGCGGGTTTCGGCGATGTGGGTTTGTCATCCTTACGCCCGGTTTCGATTTTGAGCGCACCGCGGTTCAGGTCATCCACATCCAGCAGGCCTTGGGTGCCCCAGGAATCGATGCGCAGTTCGTATCCTCCCAGCGTCAAGCGCGGGTCGGCAATGGCCGTTCCCGATTGCGCGCTGCCAGCGATCAATAGCCAGCGCAGGTCGGAATGGGTGTAGATATCCAGGCGGTTGAGCAACTGGTCCTGCACCTTGGCCTTGGCGGAATCGCTGGGCTGTCCGTTGGCGGCGCCCGATACCGCTACGCGGTGGCTGTATATGCCGGCCAGACTTTTGGCCAGGTCGCGGTTCTTGACCGGGTCCAGCATGTTGGCGAACGTAACTTCTTCATCGTCCAGCGTCAGAGCCATTTCATTGGCCAGTTCCAGCTTGGTGTCGCGCAGGACGAGGCGGTCGGAAAGTTCAGCCAGGCGCGGTCTGCCTAGCGATAGCATGCGCTGCAAGATGCCATTGCCGGTGATCAGCTGCCCCTGCAGGGCCTGTTTGCCATCTGGCCCCATGGACTCGAACACCTGCCTGGGCGAGAGGCTCTGTCCAATAATCTTGCCATCCTTGGCCAGCGAGAAGCTGCCGGCATCCATGTCGGCTGAGGACGAGAAATTCTTTTGGATACGCGGCGCGAGGCTGACCAGCTCGGTGGCGCAATCCGCCAGCATGGGCGCAACGGCCATGCCCTCTGCGAATTCCTTCTTCTCGATGATGCGCTTGGCGCGCTTCACGAACAGCGCCGAGAAGCTGATCATCGAGGCAGAGCCGACGGCGGTTTTGGTGTAAGCGCCGTAGTGGCTCCTGAGTTCCGCGAATTCCGCCGAATAGTCCTTGAATTTGACCGGATCCAGCTTCTGCAGCAGGTTGAGCGCAATTTGCGCAACGCGCGGATTGTGCACGATGTCATCGAGCGGCAGATCGCGCAGGGATTCGAGGAACTTGCGGTCCCCGGGCTGGAGGGTTTTGATGCCGCGCGCCATATCGACCCGCAAGGCTTTGTCGATCTGGCGGCCCGTATAAAACGCCGCGGCAAGGGTTTGCGCCGCCTGGTTACGCGTTTCAACCACCTTGCGGTAGCTCTCCTTGGCAAGATCGAAGTCTTTTTGCGACGCATCGATCACATAGCCGGAAGCTTTGATGGCCATGAGCATGGCTGCCATGTTCAGCGTCGAGCGGCGCGCCTCCGGTGACAGTTTAGAGAGGTTGGGCACCCGCACCTTCACCTTGGTCAGCACTGCCCTATCCTCGGCAATCTGGGAGAAGAAGCTGTCTAGCGCCGCATACGACACTTCCGTGATCAATTGGTCTAGCGCAAAGTCGATGGTCCTGCTGCTGGCCGACGTGAATTTCCCATTCAGAAATTCCTCCAGGGCGGCGGCAATCTCTTCCAATTGCAGCGACTGCGCACCGGGCCGCCGTTGCGTCACGCCGGGTGCGCGACCCGTCGCCGGATACAGCGGCTCGACGAAAGCGCCAAACAGGCCGTTGAAGGCCTGTTTGGTGTTGCTGCTACGGAAAGCGGAGCGGATTTCCTGCAGTTCGGCCAAAAGTTGCTGACCGTTCATTTCTATGCCCGCGATTTCCGGCATGGAAGCGCTGCCGCCCTTGCCCTGCTGGCCCGGGGCGCAACCCCCAAGTCCGCCGGCCGCAAGGCAGGCCATAACGGCAAGGGACAAAAAGCGGATACGCAATGCACGCGATTTCATGAAATAACTCCTGCGACACGATGGCCAATTATGAAGACCAAAATTCCACAG
>JAEUNN010000703.1 GCA_016791085.1 Rhodocyclaceae bacterium
TTCCAGGAAACTGCGCCGCGGGATTAGGCGGCGTTGTCGCCGCGGCGCGGGGTCACAGCGCAAACGCTACTGCACCACCAGGCGCGGCTGGGCAAACTTGTTTGTATGGCCGGGGATTACGCCCCGGCCGACGCCACCGCAGCCCCGTACGCGCAGCGCTTTCCGGTTCACTGTTTGCGTTGCCGGCGCATGCCCGCCATCGCCGCCGCAAGTGGCACGAGCAACAGGGTGGCGGGCTCGGGCACCGATTCGGCGGTAAATAGATTGATGTTGTTGCCGTCGTTCAGAGCCGCCAGGTTGCGCGCGTTCAAGCGCCCATCCCCGTCGGTATCTTCGAGGAAAGTGAAGCGCAAGCCGCCTTCGAGAAATGACGTTCCGCCGGGGTCGCCCTGGTCCGCATCGTCTTGCACGGCAATCCAGGTCCGCCCGAAAATGCTGCCGCCGCCGACTATTTCGACGACGTGCCGGTTCCCGTACACCATTTCGATGTCCTGACCACTGCGAATCTGTTCCAGCAGCCACTCCAGCACGGGCGTCGCGCTGTCATCGCGTGACGTTACGGAGCCCGGGCTCACGTAATTGCCCGCCCCGATCTTGTTGTCCCCGTTATTGTGATGATGCAGCAGTATGCGCGGAACCAGTCCGCTGCCGCCGAGGTAATCCAGTTTTCCGTTCATGAGTTGGGCGTAGGAAAAGCTTTGGCCCGGGTCCCGGTCGATCAGGTCGTCTATTTTGCCCACCAGTGAGTTGGCGGTATTACGCGTGCCGGGATTGTTGGGATCGGGGATGTCGATGCCGTAGCGATTTTCCAGGTAGGTGAAACTGCGTGCCAGAGAGCCTGGCCCGCATTGTTCGTCGTCCTCTTCGAGGCTTACGTGACCGGGTTGCCAGATCAGGTTGAATCCCGGCACATTGAACGTCACGCCGCCGGCAGCGGGCGGCGCCCCCAGCGCGGTAACCGGACCGCCCAGTCCGCTGCCATTCATGGTGACGGAATTGAGCGCGAACGCCGACTGAACCCCGGCGCTATAGGTCGCGAGCGGCGTGCTGGAAAAATCTATCGAAGCGTTGATCGACGTCGCACCCGTCGGGGTGATACCGAGATCGAAAAGGACGGATAGTCCATTCAGCCCGGACGACAGATCCACGGGCAGATTCTGAACCAGCCACCCGCCGCTGTTGGCGACATTCAGGAAGCCGAACGACCCGCCACCAAGCGCGGTGCTGATGGTATCGAAGTCGGCGCTGAGCAGGCCATAGTTGGAATCCGGTACCGAAAATCCGGCGTAATCAAAACTGACGCGGTTGAATTCGACGCCCGCACCACTGTAGCTAGCCGCGTTCGCGGCGGCCCCCAATGCAAACACCGCAAGCGATGCCGCCAGGCGCGCCGTGCGGCCGGCACACGCAGACGAAATTCGACGATTGATCATTGCTAACGCCTTGCCTTTCTGACAGGAGCCCCTGTCCGGTAGCACACCCATACCAACTATCTTATTCAAGCCGCAGCCAATGCCGTTGCGGGATGGCCGCATTTCCCCGTCCGGCTTGAGCCGGCCACAGCTTGCCGTGACCATACCCAGCACATTACGTCGCGTCGGGCACTAACATACCAGCAGGTCTGCCCGCACCTATACCGCGCACGGCCCAACCAGGGCGGCGAGGCAAAATCCGTACCAAACAGGTATGGCATTGAACTTATTGAGCGTATCGCCGGCTGCCTGACTATCGATCGCGCGCACTGTAAAGTTTGGCGACGAATTTCTCCCGAACACGCCCGGCGCGCAGCAGGCGATCGCGCGGTGCGCCGTTCAATCCACACGACTGGCCACGAAGCAGAATTGCGGTTTCGCAATAAAGCACATCATTGCATTGAATGTACTTGGGTTTTTTTCAACCGCTGGTGGCAAGGGACCGACCGCATGCCGGCAACCCGAACGGCCTCGACGCTCGACCCTGTAAAATTTTTCGACGTGCATGGAACATGTACAGCGCATGCAGGCGCGCGTTCGACTGGAGCCCGGCAATAGTCGCGAACGCTTGAACGGTCGGGTCGAGTCAACCTCGCCCCGGCCTGAACCACGGATCGATGTCACACCTTGCCGGTCCTTACCCCGGCAATCGCTCAACCTTGCCCTTGGGGTAACATGTGCCCGCAGCCCGCATTTGCGCCGAGTCTCGACTGATGAACCCGGATGCCGGGCCGTCCGCAGCAAAACCTCAATAGAACGCCGAAATGTTTACTCCACCTTTTCTTGCGCGCGCGCACCTTGCCGGCAAGCCCCGCTGCGCACCCAGCGCCGCGACCGGCGCGCCGCCCGGCAATCCGCAAGGACGGCAGGACGCACCTTGCAGGGAGCGCCCCTGCGCATGTCCGCACCTGGCCCGGCAACGTACCAGGCGCGCCCGGTTGAGGAATCCGGCATGAACGCTCGCACAGGTCTGGTTGCCGCGGCGCTGTTGCTGGTCCTGCCCGCGTGCGAGGCCGGCACGCACGAGGCGCTCGCCGATTTGCGCGCGCTGCGTCTGGTTGCTGACAGGAACGGTCTCACGCTGTCCGGCGTGTCCTCCGGCGCCGCCATGGCGGTGCAGTACGCGGTCGCGCACTCGGCCACGGTGGCAGGGGTGGGCAGTATTGCCGGACCCGGCTGGGGCTGCGCCCAGGGCAGCGTCCAGACCGCAATCGATACCTGCATGTGCGGCCGTGGCGAACTTTCCAGCATGCACGCGACCGCCCGGAAGCTCGCCCAGAATCCGAATGGCGGGCTGGATCGCCTGGAACCGGATCCGACGCAGGCCGCGCGCTTGCTGCCACGTAGCTTGCGGCGCAGCTACGTGTTCCACAGCCGCGCAGACGAAACCATGACGGCGGCACCGCAGGAACAGGCCATCGAATTTTTGCGCGCATACACGGGCCAAGAGCCGGTGGTGGATCGCGGCACGCCCGCCGACAAAAGCGATCGTGCCGGTCATGGCATTTTGTCGCCGGACGGCAGCGACAGTTGCGCAAGCAGCCAAGCGGACAAAACCTACATTCGCAATTGCGATCGCCACGACAATGTTGCGAGCCTGTTCCGCGCGCTGTACGGCGCCCCCCCGGACGACATCAGCGCACAGCAGCCGGTCCAAACAGACAAGGGCATCATCGCGTTCCGCCAGACGCCGTTCATCGATGCAGTGGCCGCGACTCGTCCCCCCATCCAGCTTGCGCCGGACGGAATCATGCCGTTCTGGCGCTTCAGCGCGCGCAGGCAAAAGTTCGATCTGGCCGACACCGGCTATCTGTTCGTTCCGGAACAATGCCGCCGCGCCAACGTGAACTGCAAGGTGCACGTCGCACTGCATGGCTGCAAACAAAACGCCGAGTATTTCGCCCGGCATGCAGGGTATAACCGCTGGGCACAAAGATACAACGTGATCGTCGTCTATCCGGCCATCGGGGCCTACCAGCCCGCAGCCGCCAGCACGGGTTCCCTGTGCCACAAGTCACAAGCATGGCAGAGCTGGGGATGGAGTCTGTTCGCCGCCTACGCCCCCAAGGTAAATTACAACGGCTGCTGGGACTGGTGGGGCTACCTTGACGACACGGCCGATCGAGGCCGATACCTCACGCAGCGGTCGCCGCAAATCCGGTTCATCAAACTGCTCGTCGATGCCCTGACGAATCCGCAAATTTAGCGGCGTCGCGGCATTTTTCCGACACGCCGCTACCGCGGCCCTCGGCGCCGGCCGGCGCGCCCTCCGGAGCCTTAACCAGATTCGGCGTAGCGTCGGGGCGGCATTCGATGCGAGAACAGAATTGCTCCTTTCGTTACTCGCCACAGCCAGGCAGACCTGGTCCAGTAGCGATCGTTTGCGGCCCCGACGCCCGACTGCCGGCGCCGTAGCGCCATTCGCGCATTGATGGCACGCATTGGCGCCATGACGATAGACGTCAATGCAGGCCCGCTATTTGAGAATTGTTTGAGTTTACATTTCCTATAGTCAGAGGGGCGCGCTCAGGCTTCCGCAACTTCCGCGGCGGCGCTCCAAGCACCGCACACGCGATCCTGTTGGGCGCTGCAAGACACATGCTGGCAATGCGCGTACTTTCCATGGCGTCACACGGAGTGTCGAAAAATGGCTCAATCCTTCTGGGGCAGTTTGACGGTCAAGGGTGAAGTTCGCGATCCGGGCGACACCGTCACGCGGCGCGCGCTGCGTGTCGAAGCATGGGACGCCACGGATGGCCGCGATGACTTTCTTGGGGCCGCCACGCTAGACGATATGGGACGCTTTGAGATTGAAATCGACCGCGCCCTGCTGCGGGATTTTGGCCGCGACTATGTGCCGGCTATTTCGTTCTCCATTTTTGACGGCGACCAGCTTATCGACGCGACTGAACCGACAGACCGCAGCATGCGCCACGATGGCGTCTGCATCCTGCAACTGCCGAAAAAACGCAAACCACCGCCCTACCGCTGCGACCCGCGCCACATTTACCTGAAAATCGAGAAGCTGCTCGCCTACAGTCCGGTCGATCCGGATGCGGACGCCCACGGCATGTATCGGCGCGACTGCATGCACGGTGAGGGGCACGATAACGGCCAGATGCCGGATGCCGAAGTCAGTCAGCGCAGTTTCGACGCCATCGTTTACCGCGAATACCTGGACGCCGCGTTTACGGTTCCGCGCACCACCGCCATGGTGCCGGCAGACGTGCGCGAACCGGTCTGGTACCGGCGCGTTCCCGGCGCGGTGTTGTACCTAAAACCCGGCAGGCGTGTGCACATACACGTGTTGAATGCCGACGACCGGCCGCATTCACTGCACGTGCACGGGCTGGCTTATGGCGTGGATTCAGACGGCAGTTATCCGCTTGGCGTTGCGGGAAAGACCGAAGGCCGCTCGGACGAAATTTGTCCGGGCGAGAAGTGGGTTTACGAATTCGACGTCACCGACGACATGATAGGCTGCTGGCCCTTCCATCCGCACGTGCACCACGTGCAGGAAGTCACCGATCTGGGCTTGTTCGGCGGCATTGTGGTACGCGACCCGAAGCGCCCGCAGCCCGACATCGAAGTGCCATTTTTCCTGCACCGCATGGCCGGCACGCGCTCGGGCGCGGCGTTTGACAGCAACAATATCGCGATGGGAGCGGCTTTCAGTTACGCCTTCCCGTCCGCAGGAACGTTCAACTATTACTGCCGCTTCCATCCCATGAACGGCACCGTCACGGTGCTGGCCGGCGCACCCGCCGCGGCCAGTGTGACGATACGCGACGGCCCTGCCCGCTTTGATCCACCCGCCATATCCGTGGCGCCGGGCGGCACGGTTACCTGGACCAATGCCGGCATCCAGATGCATACGGTTACCGAATCTGCCGGTGCGGGCTCGCTGGAATCCTGGTGCATCAACGGTCGCAGTTTTTTCGGCAACACACCGCTCATAGAGGGAAAAAGCGGGGCGCGCATACGCTGGTACGTATTCAACCTGGACCTGAGCGGCTGGCACAATTTCCATACGCACGGGCAACGCTGGTTCTGGGCCGGCGAAGCTGTGGATACGCGCTCGGTCGGACCCGCCGAATCGTTCGTGGCCGATACGCGCATGCCCGATGTCGTGCTGCCGCCCTGCCGCAGGAAAAAGCCGCCGGAAAAGGATTTGCGGGAATACCACTTTTGCGGCGACTTCCTCGTCCATTGTCACATCGAGCACCACATGATGCAGGGCATGGTGGCGGCGGTGCGGGCGCAGCAACATCTGCAGCTGACCCGGGACGAATATGAGCGGCTGCGTTTCAAGCCCAACCACTACTGCATGCCGGCCAGTCACGGCGGACACGGCGGCTGCCCCCACGTCGATCACGATCGCTGCGCAAGCGGCGGCGGGATGTGGGAGTCCATGCCGGATTCCCCGTCTTTCGTCGTGCACGCGGCGCTCATGCACGATGGGCGCGTGCTGGTCTATCCGGGCACGGCCGAGGTGGGCTATCCGCTCGAATCCTATATTTTCGATCCGGTCGCGGGCACGTTCAGCGGCCCCCAGAACTATGGGGAAGACATATTCTGCAGCGGACAAACTTTCCTGCCGGACGGACGGCTGCTGGTCGCGGGCGGCGCGCCACAATTTTTCCTGGCATCCACGCACCTGTTCGACCCGCTGACTGCAAGCTGGAGCAAACTGGCCGGCCACGACATGCATCTGGGGCGTTGGTATCCCACGCTGGTTCCGCTCGCTGACGGCAGGGTGCTCGCGGTGTCGGGCCGCAATGGTGTGGCCGCCATAGAGATTTTCGACCCGGCGAGTTCCAGCTGGACCCTGGTGAGCGGTGCCGACAAGGACTTTTCGCAGCTTTATCCCAGCCTGCACCTGTTGCCCGCCGGGCCGGTGTTTTACTCACGCACGGGCTGGAATCCGATGTCGGGCACGCTGTCGGCGCGGCTGGACTTTTCGGGTGCATATGCCGGCAGCTGGACCGACCAGTCGCCCATGCAGTTTCCGGACCGGCAGGAAGGCGCGTCGGTCATATTGGTGGATGACAGCGTAAGTCCCCCCAATGTGCGCATCGTGGTATTTGGCGGCGGCGTTTCGGGCGCATTCAACAAGCAGTCCTGCGAAATGATAGACGTGACGGCACCATCGCCGGCATCGAGCTGGATGCGCATGGCCGACCTGCATTTTCCGCGCACCAACGTGAATGGCGTGCTGTTGCCGGACGGACGCATACTTGCCATCGGCGGACAGCGCAACGGCAAGTGGGCGGCAGATCCGGCCCCCGTGCTGGAAGCCGAAATGTTCGACCCACAACTCAATGCATGGACCGTACTGGCTGCCATGCAAACACCGCGGCAATACCACTCGGTTGCGGTGTTGTTGCCGGACGGGCGGGTGTTTACGGCCGGCGGCATCGATCCGACCCAGGGCGGCGCGCCCGCGCGCGACCTGCGCAAGGTCGAAATTTTCAGCCCGCCCTATCTGTTCAAGGGCCCGCGGCCAGGCATTGCCGCCGCACCCGCGAACGCTGCTTACGGCGCTTCGATCGTGATCACCTCGCCGGACGCACCGAACATAGGGTCCGTCGTGCTCATGCGCCCGGCCGCGGTCACGCACCACACCGACGCCGGGCTGCGCCGCATACTGCTGCGCAAATTGGCTGTCACAGCCGCTTCGGTGACCGTACAGATTCCCGCCGACGGCCGCATACTCCCGCCCGGCCATTACATGCTGTTCGTGCTCGACGGCAACGATGTCCCGTCCGTGGCCAACTGGATACACATCGGCTGAATTCCCGCAGCCAGTACCGCACAGGCTGGCGCACGGTCAGTTTTGCGCCCCGCCAGGGGCCGCAACGACCGCGCCGGCAGCCTCAGATCGCGCCGCGTCGTATCCGCGCAACAATGATGGGTTACGTCGCGCTACACTGCGCGCACAGCATTTGCTATGCATTCTGGCAAGGCGCCGGCAGCCTGTCCGACGTTGCCGTGATACCCGGCCTCCTCGCACGCACAGCCCGCGCTCATCCTCGACCTCGACCCGGGAAGCTCGGCCGCGCCCATGTCCATCGCGATCCTCAAAAGCCGTGCCCTGGCGGGCATGGAGGCACCGGAAATTGCGGTCGAGGTGCATATCGCCCAGGGCCTGCCCAGCATTACCGTGGTCGGACTGCCCGAAACCGAGGTCAAGGAAGCGCGCGAGCGCGTGCGTGCCGCGATACAGACGGCGCGATTCGAATTTCCGCGCCAGCGCGTCACCATCAATCTGGCCCCGGCCGACCTGCCCAAAGAAAGCGGCCGCTACGACCTGCCGATCGCGCTGGGCATCCTGCTGGCCAGCGGCCAGTTGCAGGCGCCCGACGTGGATGCCTACGAATTTGCCGGCGAGTTGTCGCTAACCGGCAGCCTGCGCGACATTTGCGGCGGCTTGCCGATGGCTCTGCAAACCGTACGCTCGGGACGCAGCCTGATACTGCCGGCCGGCAGCGCGCAGGAAGCCGCACTGGCACCCGGCACGCGCGTGCTGCCGGCGCAATCGCTGCTCGAAGTGTGCGCGCACCTGAATGGCCACACCGCGCTGCAGCCGGCACCGCCGCCCGCGCGCACGGCCGGGACGAGCCTGCCCGACCTGTCCGACGTGAAAGGCCAGTTGGGCGCGCGCCGTGCGCTGGAGGTTGCCGCGGCCGGCGGCCACTCCCTGTTGCTGATCGGCCCGCCCGGCACTGGCAAATCCATGCTCGCGGCGCGCCTGCCGGGCATCTTGCCGCCGCTCACGGAAGCCGACGCTCTGGCATCCGCGGCGGTGCTGTCGCTGGCGGGTGAATTCCGCCCGCAGCGCTACGGCCAGGTGGTATTCCGTTCGCCCCACCACGGCGCGTCGGCTGCGGCGCTGGTCGGCGGAGGTACCATCCCGCGCCCGGGCGAAATTTCACTGGCCCATCTGGGCGTGCTGTTCCTCGACGAATTGCCCGAATTCGACCGCAAGGTGCTGGAATCGCTGCGCGAGCCCATGGAAACCGGCTCGGTCACGATTTCCCGCGCGGCGCGGCGGGCGGAATTTCCGGCGCGCTTTCAGCTCATCGCGGCCATGAATCCCTGTCCCTGCGGCTACCTCGGCCACCCGGGCGGACGCTGCCGCTGTACGCCGGACCAGATTACGCGCTACCGGCTGCGCCTGTCGGGTCCGGTGCTGGACCGCTTCGACATGGCGGTGGAAGTACCC
>JAEUNN010000315.1 GCA_016791085.1 Rhodocyclaceae bacterium
CGTGCATGACAGCCTGGCCACGCAGGAATTCGCCGGCGTGGTGCAGTTGATTTGCGCCGACGCGAGCGGCAGTTTCGGCCTCCAGGCCGGCCACGCGCCGCTCATCGCCGTGCTGCGCTACGGCCTCGCGCGTTTCCAGCGCGCGCACGGCGGCTGGACGTATCTGGCGCTGCCGGGCGGCGTGCTGCGTGCCGCGCGCGACCGCGTCGAACTCGCCACGGTGCGCTGTTTCATGGGCGCCGAGCGCGCCACGCTCAATGCCCAACTGGCGCAGGAACTTGCGCGCACGGATTCCGACATACACGCCGCACGCGCCAGCCTGGCGGCCATCGAGCGCGCACTGGCGCGCCGGCTGGCGGAACTGTCGAGCGGCAGGGCACGCCGCGGCCAGCCATGATGCGGCATTCCCCGGCCGACCGCTACGATCGCTCAATACCGCCCGGAAATGCTTGACGTTCATTCGCCCTGGCGAGCGCACCCCGGGGGCGGGCCGCGCCTTACGCCCGCTGGCACGACCGGCGCGCCGCCGGTCGTTCCTGCCCCTCCTTGCAGGCAGTGGCGAGGCGTCCAACGGAGGCGTGCAGGATGATGGAGCGCGAAGAACTGCAATCCCGCACCGAACGCGACCTGCGCCGCCTGGAACGGCGCGAACGCGCGCCGGCGGGCTTGATCGGCATGCTGTTATATGGCGGTACGACAGGTTTGCTGTTCGTCGTGCCGGTAGTCGGCGGCGCCTACCTGGGGCGCTGGCTGGATACCCTGGCGGCCGGCTATTCGGTGCGCTGGACGGTGAGCGGCATCGTGCTGGGCATCGTGCTGGGCGCCTACAACGCCTATCGATACATGCGGAGGCATGCATGAGCGGCGAACTGCCCGGCGGCGTGGTGTTCCGGCTCGGCGCGCTCGCCGTCAGCGACACCGTGGCGACCACCTGGGGGCTCATGCTGTTCCTCGCGCTGGCGGCGCGGCTGCTGACGCGCCGCCTGGCAGAACGGCCGGACCGCCCGCAAACGCTGGCCGAGGGCGTGGTCGGTACGATGCAGGCGGCAATCGCCGAGGTGGTGCCGGCAAGCGCGGTGGCCACCGTGCTGCCGTTTATCGCCACGCTGTGGCTGTTCGTGCTGGCCGCCAACCTGTGCGGCCTCATACCGGGCCTGCACGCACCCACGCGCGATCTGTCGGCCACCGCCGCCCTGGCGCTGCTGGTATTCGCTTCCACCC
>JAEUNN010000322.1 GCA_016791085.1 Rhodocyclaceae bacterium
GGGCGCAAAACTGTGGTCCTGGCGCTCGTGCGGCGGCGCCGGCATTCCCAGCACCTTTGCCCCGCTCGCCGCGGCAAGCGCGGCGCAGGCCGGCGAGTGGTCGTGGTGGGTATGCGTCGCAAGTATCCAGCGCAGGCGCCCACGCGCCGCCGCGAGCAGGGTTTCGATGTGCCCGGCGTGCGCCGGACCGGGATCGATGAGCGCCACGGCATCTTCGTCGCCGACCAGATAGCTATTGGTGCCGGGGCCGGTCATGGCGCTGGGATTGGGCGCGGTAATGCGCAGCACGGCCGGCGCCAGCTGCACCGGGCGGCCAGGCTGTATGTCGGCGCAGGCGTCGCCGCGCCCGGCCGGGTCCAGTTGCGCCACTTCGGCATAGGCGTAATCGCCCGGCAACAGCATGCGCCGGCCCTGCGCGCTCTGGGCAAAGCGCGGCAGCCAGGCCGGTATGTCGCGCGGGCTGCGCGCATAGGCCATGAAGGATGCGCAATCCGGGTAGTTCGCCAGCAATTCCAGCGTGCGCTGGGTGGGCGTGACCAGTTGCCAGTCGCCCGCGCGCTGGCGCGCCAGCGCCTCCTGCGGGCTTATCCAGCAGTGATCGGTGGTTTCGCGCGCATCGTGCCGGGCGCTTTGGCCGGGCGGCGCCAGTGCGACAAAAAACCGCGTGTCGAAACGCCGCGGCGCCGCGAGCGGCGTGATCCAGTGACTCAGATACACCAGTTCGTCCAGCGCCAGCCTGAGCCCCAGGCGCGCACACAGCGCGGCGAAGCCCTGCCGGCCGTCCAGCAGATCGGCGCGCGCGGCCTCGAATTCGGCGCGCCGCGCGGCATCGTCCACATCCGGCACGCGGCCGCCCGCGCCGCGCGCCCACAACAGGCCGGCTTCTTCGAAGGTTTCGCGCAGGGCGGCCAGCACGTAATCGCGGCCGCCCGCAGCCAGGCCCAGCATGCGGTTCCAGGCGGCGCCGTCGGGACCGTCGCAAAGCGCGTCGTAATCGGGCGAAGCGTCGCTGGCGTCCACCCCACCGCCCGGAAACACGTGCGCCCCGCCGGCAAAGCCGGCACGATCGGAACGCTTGAGCAGCAAAGTTTCCAGCCCGGCGCCGGCATCGCGCAACAACACCAGGGTGGCGGAAGGAAGAGCGGGAACGGGACTCATGAGCATGGCGCTGCCGCGGCGCACGGCTATGCATGGAAACGGTCGGGCCCGGCGCCGGCGAGGCCGAAGCCGGATTTTATGCCGCCGCCGTGCAACCCGCGCAGTGGGGTTTAACCCCGGGTGGCGGCCGGCCGCGTTTCACGCACTGAGCCGCGCGAGCGCGGCGCCCTGACCACCCTGGAGATAGCCATGCGTATTTTGCTCGCCGCCGCCCTTGCCGCCGCGCTTGGAGCCGATGCCGCCCAAGCCGGCACCTATGTCGATCTGGAAATCGTCGCGCGCGCGACTGGCGCGACTTTGCCGCAATACCGCCAGCGCGGCCGCAGTTACGTCGCCGGTAATGCGTCCGAAGCCTATTCGGTGCGGCTAGTGAACCGCAGCGGCGAGCGCGTGCTGGCCGTGCTGTCGGTGGATGGCGTGAATGTGGTGAGCGGCGAAACTGCCCACCCCGCGCAAACCGGCTATGTGCTGGAGCCCTGGGGCAGCTATGAAATTCGCGGCTGGCGTAAATCCATGACGGATGTCGCGCAGTTTTATTTCACCAACCTAGCCGACAGTTACGCGGCGCGCACGGGCCGCCCGGACCACGTAGGCGTGATCGGCGTGGCGGCATTCCGCGAAGCGCGGCCGGTGGCACTGGCCCAGCCCGAAACAATGGAATCGCGCCGCCGCGACGGCGCCCCGGCGCCCGCCGCGCCCAGTGCCGAAGCCGAAGCCGATTCCGGCGCCCGCGCGGCGAGCGGCGCGGCCGATGCCGCCGCCCCGCGCGCGCAAATGCAGCCGCGCAAGGAAGAGCGGCTGGGCACCGGGCATGGCGCGCGCGAATACGCGCCGACGCGCTATGCGCAATTCCAGCGCGCATCCGACCGCCCGGACGAGGTGGTGAGCGTGTATTACGACTCGTACGCGCGGCTGGCGGCGCGCGGCATCATTCCTGGCGCCCCGCGCTATGCCGAGCCGCAGCCCTTTCCGGGCCGCTTCGTGCCCGACCCGGGTAGCTGAAGTAGCCTTCCGGCGCCCCCGCCCGCTAGGGGCCGGGGCGCCGGACTACAGCACGTAACGCGCCAGGTCCTCGCTCTGCGCAAGATTGCCCAGGCGCTGATCGACATGGCGCGCATCCACCTGGACCGCCGGCAGGCCCGGCCGGCCGGCGTCGAAGGACACGTCTTCGAGCAGCTTTTCCATGACCGTGTAGAGCCGGCGCGCGCCTATGTTTTCGGTCTTTTCGTTGACCGCATAGGCGATTTCGGCGAGCCGCCGTATGCCGTCCGGCAGGAATTCGATACGCAGTCCTTCGGTATCCAGCAGGGCCTGGTACTGGCGCGTGAGGCAGGCGTCGGTCTGCGTCAGGATGCGTTCGAAATCCCGCACGGATAGCGATTCCAGTTCCACGCGTATGGGGAAGCGCCCCTGCAGTTCGGGGATCAGGTCGCTGGGCTTGGACAGGTGGAAGGCGCCGCTCGCGATAAACAGTATGTGGTCGGTTTTGACCATGCCGTACTTGGTGGACACCGTAGTGCCTTCGACCAGCGGCAGCAGGTCGCGCTGCACGCCCTGGCGCGACACGTCGGCCCCATGCATTTCCGAGCGCGAGGCGATCTTGTCTATTTCGTCGAGGAACACGATGCCGTTCTGTTCCACCGCGAGCAGGGCATCGGCCTTGACTTCGTCATCGTTGATGAGGCGCGCGGCTTCTTCGTCGGCGATCACGCGCAGGGCCTCGGCAATTTTCATCTTGCGCGTTTTCCTGCGCCCGCTGCCCATATTCTGGAACATGGACTGAATTTGCGTCGTAAGTTCTTCCATGCCGGGCGGCGCCAGAATTTCCATGCTGCCGCCCGATGCGGCCACTTCGATTTCGATTTCCTTGTCGTCGAAATCGCCTTCGCGCAACTTCTTGCGGAATTTTTGCCGCGTCACCCCATCTTCGGGCGGCGCCGCCTCGGCGGCAAAACCTATCGGCCGCGCCGGACGCAGCAGCACATCCAGCACGCGCTCTTCGGCGGCATCCATGGCGCGCGTGCGCACGCCGCGCATGGCCTGTTCGCGGCCGTTCTTGATGGCGATTTCCATGAGGTCGCGCACGATGGTGTCGACGTCGCGCCCGACATAGCCGACTTCGGTGAATTTGGTCGCCTCCACCTTGATGAACGGCGCATTGGCCAAGCGCGCCAGGCGGCGCGCGATTTCGGTCTTGCCCACGCCGGTCGGCCCTATCATCAGTATGTTCTTGGGCGTGATTTCACTGCGCAGCGGCTCCTGCACCTGGCTGCGCCGCCAGCGATTGCGCAGCGCGATGGCCACGGCGCGCTTGGCCCGGTCCTGGCCGACGATGTGTTTGTCTAGTTCCGAAACGATTTCGCTGGGGGTCATCTGGGTCATGGGGGGTCTCGCGATGCGCGGGAAAATTGTCGTGTAGCCGCAGCCTTGGGCGGACGTGCCGGCGCGCCGCTCAGTCCAGCAATTCCACGACGTGATTCTGGTTAGTGTAGATGCACAGATCGCCCGCGATCGCCAGTGCCTTGCGCACCACGGCTTCCGGGCCCAGTTCGGTGTTTTCCAGCAAGGCGCGCGCGGCGGCCTGGGCGTAGGCGCCGCCCGACCCGATGGCGACTATGCCTTGTTCGGGCTCCAGCACGTCGCCGTTGCCGGTGATGATGAGCGAATTATTGCGGTCGGCCACCGCCAGCATGGCTTCCAGCCGCCGCAACATGCGGTCGGTGCGCCAGTCCTTGGCCAGTTCCACGGCGCTGCGCAACAGGTTGCCCTGGTGTTTTTCCAGCTTGGCCTCGAAGCGCTCGAACAGCGTGAATGCATCTGCGGTACCGCCCGCGAAGCCGGCCAGTATGCGTTCCTGGTAGAGCCGGCGCACCTTGCGCGCGCTGGCCTTGACGACGATATTGCCGAGCGTGACCTGCCCGTCCCCGCCTAGCGCCACTTTGTCGCCGCGGCGCACCGACAGGATGGTGGTGCCGTGATATTGTTCCATGGGATATCCCGTACGCCTGTCCCCGGGGCGGATGCCGCGAGTTGACAAGTATCAATAGATTGGGCTGCCGTCGCGGATTACAAGCCTGTCGGCCTGCCCGCGGCGACAAATTTTCGCACGCCGCGGCGCGCCTGGAACAGAGGGGAATGCGCGGCGCCCGCGCGCGCGGGCGCTAAAGCTTCTTGCGCAGGATTTCGCAGTAGCCGCCAATGCCGAGCAGCATGAATAGCGCCGCGACGAGATTGTTCACATCGACGAGCCGCACCTTCTTGCCGCCCGAGCGCAATTTGTTGAGCGTGTTGGCGAGCATACCGGCACTGACGAAGTCGATGCGGCGCAGCGCCGAACAATCGATGGCGACCATGTCGTCGCTGCCGCCCAGCTGTTCGATAGGTTTGAAATCGGCCTCTTTGGCGGACAGGATTTCACCCGCCAGCATGGCGACTTCGCGCACGGCCTGGGCGGGATCGGCCACGGCCGGAGCGGGCGGCAGATTTTCCCAGGACGGCGGCGACAATTCAAAGGTCACCGCGAAATCGAGCGCCAGATTTTCGAACTGTTCCTGGGTGGCGGTCTGCTGCAGCATTTCGAGCCGCAGCAACCATGCTTCGCGGTTTTCGCGCCGGCCAGTCTTGGTGATGCCTTCCAGCAGCTTGAGCAGCTGGTCGGCATTGACGAAGCTGATGCGGTGTTTGAGCCGGCGTATGCGCTGGATGATTTGCGCCAGCAGCGCGCAGCCCACGTTGTCGAGCCCCTGCACGCGCCCCACGTCCAGCCTGACGACCGGAACTTTGAGCCCCATGCGCACGAGCTGTTCGAGTTGTTTTTTGGCACCGGCATCGAGCTGCCCGGACAAGGACAGCGCCGGCGGCCCGGATACGCTGGCCTTGTCGGCCGGCGCCGGATCGCGCCAGGTGGGGGCCGAACGCTCGAATTTCATCGCGTAATCGATGGCCCGCGCTTCAAACGCCTCGCGCTTGCCGCCCTGCAGGTACAGATCGAACAGCAGTCCCCACACGAGTTCGGCCGCAGCACCCAGTTCGCCGCCGGCTATGGCGGATTCGACCGCAGCGAGCGCGCCCTTGTCGTCGCCATTGGCATGCAGCATGGCCACTTCCTCGACCACCGGATGCACGGTGTCGGAAGATTCCATGACCTGAACCGGCGGGGCAACCGCGCGCGGGCTGGAACTGATGCTCGTGAAATCGAGCGACATCAGTTCTTCTTCGGTGGTCGGACCGCGGTCGGGCTGGCGCGGCTTGGCCGGCGCGCTGGCTTTGGCCGGCTGCGCCGACGGGCTGGCGCGCGGTTTTTCCTTGGCCGGAGGTGCTTCCTGTTTGGGCGTTTTGGCGGCCGGCTTGGGATCGCTACGCTTGAAAAATGAAAATGCCACGGAAGCGCCGCTAATTCATGGGACAGGTGGAAGCGTCAATTTGTATCACACGGTCAGGGACCGCGCAATGCGCACTTCTTTGTGCCGGTTGCATGGGCGTGCGTTAGTTGGCATCGCCGGCGGACTT
>JAEUNN010000830.1 GCA_016791085.1 Rhodocyclaceae bacterium
GCTGCCCGGCGCGCGGCCATGGCGGCGCCACGGCGTGACGGACACTGCGCGGCCTTGGAAAATTTCCTTTTCGTACTCAAGAAGCTCATCAGCTTTACCTTGCTGCCGCCGGGCGGATTGATACTGCTCGGCCTGCTGGGCATCGTCATGCTGCGGCGCTGGCGCCGCAGCGGGCTCACCCTGGCCTGTATTGCCTTGCTGTCGCTGTGGCTGCTGTCCCTGCCGGTGGTGGCGGACCGGCTGGAACGCCTTACGCGCTGGCAGGAATTGCCCGATCCGGCAGCCCTGCGCGAAGCCCAGGCGGTGGTCATACTGGGCGGCGGCGCCTACCGCCGGCTGCTCGACTATGAAGGCGAAAGCGTGAGCGGATTCACGCTGGAACGGCTGCGCGCCGGGGTGCGCCTTGCGCGCGAATTGCACCTGCCGATACTCGTGAGCGGCGGCGCGGTATGGACCGGCACGCCGGAAGCCGAATTGATGCAGCGCGCGCTGGTCGATTTCGGCAGCGCCGCGCGATGGCAGGAAACGCTATCGCGTGACACGCGCGACAACGCGCGCATGTCGGCGCTGCAATTGCAGGCGGACGGCATTACCCGCGTCGCGCTGGTTACCCACGCCTTCCACATGAAGCGCGCCATGGAAGAATTCCGCCGCGCCGGCCTGCAGCCGATTCCGGCGCCGACCATCCTGCGCCGCAGCGACGCGCCGCGTCTGATGGATTTCGTGCCGAGCGCCTATGCGCTGTTGCGCAGCGAAATTACCCTGCACGAACTGGCCGGTCAGCTTGCATTAAGCTTGCGGGCAGCGGCCGCGCATTAGTCGGCCGCAACCACAGCCGGCAGCGTTGCGCAGCCGGCGGGCGGCGCCCGGTGCACCTGCAGCCAAACAGAAAATCTGCCCGGGTCCATCCCGCGCAGCGCGACGCCAAAGGGCGCAGCCACCGGCGCGGCAGCCGGAAAGCCTGCCGGCAGGCCGCATTGCGCACGCAGGGGCGGCGGCCGCGATTCATCCGGCATGGCGCGCGGACATGCCGCGGCCCATGGCCGGTGTCCCAAACTGACACACTTCATGTGACAATTCTTTCAACAAAACAGTGGCTTAGGCGCAACGCTGTTGACCTATCGCAAAGCACAAGCGCGCGCAGACGAAGTACCATCCACAGGTTCGATCAAATTAGTAAGGAGACTAGGAATGAAACGCCTGCTGCTCACCACCCTCGTTGCGGCTGCCTGCGCCGGCCAGCTTGCCTATGCGGCGACCCCGGTTACCTCGGCGCGCTCCACCGATCTGCCCGAGCGCGTGGAAGCGCGCCAGGCCACCGAACTCATGAACCGCGCCGTCACCTTCCTGCAGCGCGCCGGTGCGGACGTCGCGATGCCCATATTCAATACCAAGGGCGGCCCATTCACGGACGGTGAACTTTATGTGTTCGTGGTGCGCAAGGACGGCGTGATCACCGCCGACGCCTCCGAGCCGACCGCCCTGGTCGGCCGCAACGCCAAGGACCTCACCGATGCCGGCGGGCGTCCGTTCATCCGCAACATGCTCGAAGGCGCCGCCAAATCGGGCGAAGGCCAGGTCGAATTCGAGTGGCTCAACCGCGTCGATAACCGCGTCGAACTGAAGCACCTGAATTACCGCCTGGTCGGCGATTACGTGGTGTCGGTCGGCTACTACATTCCGCACGGTACGGCGGAACAGGCCAAGGCGCTGCTCGAACGCGCCGTGGATGCGCTGCGCCGCGACGGCCCGGGCCGTGCCTTCACGCAGTTCAACAACCCCAACGGCGCCTTCGTGAAGGATGACCTCTACGTGTTCGTGATCGGCACCGAAGACGGCATTTTCTATTCGAGCCCGATGTCGCCCGGCTATGTCGGCACCAATGCCTCCGAGCTGCGTGACGCCGCCGGCAAGCCCATCATTCGCGAAATGATGGAAGCGGCCAAAGAAAAAGGCGGCGGCACCATAGATTACGTATGGCGCAATCCGGTCAGCAACCGCGTCGAGAACAAGCACACCTTGTTCCAGCGCGTGGACCGCTGGGTGCTGGGCGTGGGCTACTACACCCGCTGAAGCGGCCAGCCGCCAATCAGCCAGCCGGCCCGCGTGGCCGGCTTTGTTTTTGCAGCGCCGCCACGCGCAGGCACTGCAGCACGAACTGCAGCAGCAGGGCCAGCGCCAGCCAGGCGCCGTCCGTCCAGCCGGCGGCAAGCAACCCAGCGGCGGCCAGAAAGCCGGCAGCGCGCAGCCGCGCGCCGCGCGCGAGCAATGCGCGCACCTGGCCGGCCCAGGCACCTTGCGGGCCCGGCCGCAACCAGACCGGAGCAAGTTCGCCCAGGGCGCCGGTAACGAGCGGCAGCAGCACAGCCGGCACGAACGCCGCTATGGCGTCGCGCCCGGCCGCAGCGCCATAGCCGTGCGCAATACCGTGCAGCAGCAGGCCGAATAATCCGCACATCCCGGCCACCAGACCTGGCGCGGCGCCATTGGCGCACAGGCCGGCGCGCCGGTCCGGCGCCAGCCAGGCGCGCGCCAGATTCACGAGCGGCCAGGCCAGGGCCAGCGCGCCGGCGGCCGCCAGGCCGGGCCATGCCACCGAGCCGGCGGCGAGTGCCAGTACGCCGCACAGCGCCGGCAGCAGGTCGCCGCGCAGGCGCCGTGCGGCCGCGGCGTCGGGCCGATGCAGTGCCGTAGGCAGCAGCACGGTCACGGTGCCGATCGCCGTAAGGCCGACAAATCCAAGCAGATTCAGGTGCAGGTGCAGCAGGCGCAGACCGGACCGCGCGGCCGGCCACCAGGGCATGATCAAGGCGGCCAAGAGCGCCGCGCAAAGACAGGCCAGCGCGGCCAGATACCAGGCCAGGCCCGGGTGCGGGGCACCCAATGCGCGGCGCGCGCATGCCACGCCCCAGCCCAGTTGCCCGAGTGCCGCGGCGAGCGCCGCGGCGGGCGCATACACCGCTGCCGCGGACAGGGCCGCCGGCCACAGCAGCGCCGCCGTCATGCCGGCGCCCGCGCCCAGGGCCAGCGCCGGCAACAGGCGCACGGCGCGGCCCGGCGCGCCACAGCGTGCCAGCACGGGTATGAAATATTGCTGCGCGGCCAGGATGAGCGGCAACATGCCGGTCGCGAACGCCAGGTGCGCGGCGGCTTGCGGCGCGATGCGGCCACTGATCCCGCCGAGCAGGGCCGCCGCCAGCGCCGGCACGGCCAGCGCCGCGTACAGCAGCACCGTTGCGGGCCG
>JAEUNN010000831.1 GCA_016791085.1 Rhodocyclaceae bacterium
GTCCAGTCCTTGGGCACGTGGCAGTCCGGGCAGGTGGCGCGCACCCCGGTGCGGTTCTGGTAATGGATGGTGTTGCGGTATTCCTTGAATACGTTTTCCTCCATTTCGTGGCAGGAAATGCAGAACGCCTCGCGGTTGGTCCATTCCATGGCGGTATTGAAGCCGC
The DNA here is from genome assembly GCA_016791085.1 of Rhodocyclaceae bacterium. Lineage (GTDB taxonomy): Bacteria > Pseudomonadota > Gammaproteobacteria > Burkholderiales > Rhodocyclaceae > JAEUNM01. The sequence goes on from JAEUNN010000831.1 coordinate 167, forward strand.
CCCAGAAAATGATGCCGGCCACAAAACACAGCACCAGCACGCCCCAACCGGCTTTCTTCCAGCGGCTTGCGCCGCCTCCGATGTCAGCCATCTTTCGCTCCTGTTGTTATCGTTGCTGCGCGGCCGGGCCGGCTTAGCGCAGGCCTTCCGCGCGCTGGAAAGTGTTGCCTACGAGTGGCGTGGCATCGGTTTGCGGTACGTGGCACTGCGTGCAGAAATAGCGCCGCGGCGAAACATTCGACAGTTCCTGTCCTTCGCGGTCCTTGAAGTGCGTCAGGCTCACCTTGGTGGCTTTGGTTTCCGTCGCCTTGTTCCAGGCGTGGCAGTCCATGCACTTGTTGAAATTTTTGGTGATCTGATAGTTGTTGATGGTGTGCGGAATGAGCGGCGGCTGCTGCACATAGTCGCGCGGGGTGGTCATGTGGTCGCGCTCCTGGCGGAAATTGCCGGGGCTGGCTTCCGACCCTATCGGCGTGTCGCCGCGCAGGGTTTTCACCGCTCCCGCGTCGGCCGCGGAGGCCGTTTGCGCCGCAATTCCAAGGGTTGCGACGAGCGCTGCGGCCAGCACTGCTGCGATTTTCATGTCATGCACTCCTCTGGTCGAAACGGTGGGCGTAGCGAAACACGTTCTTGCTGCAGACGTCGATACAGCGCCCGCAGTTGGTACATTCGGAAAAGGTGATGACCGGGCCGGCGCCATCCACGGCTTTGAGCGCCGGGCGTATGACCTGCGGTTCCGGGCACACCACGAAACAATCCATGCAGTCGTTGCAGGCCGAGCGCTGCGCCGCCGACACGCGCAGCAGCGCCACGCGGCCCAGCGTCGCATAACAGGCGCCCATGGGGCACACGTGGCCGCACCAGCCGCGGTTCGCCACCAGCAGGTCGTAGGCGAATACCGCGATCACCACCAGCCAGGCCGCGCTGCCGCCGAATATGAGGGCGCGATGGGTCATGGAAACCGGATTGACGAATTCCCAAACCGTCATGCCGGTGGCCGCGGACGCCAGCAGCACACCGCCCAGCAGCCACCAGCGCGTGGCGCTGGACGGCACTTTGCCGGTTTTGATGCCGAGCCGGCGGCGCAGCCAGGCCGCGCCGTCGGTCACCACATTGACCGGGCACACCCAGGAACAGAACACGCGCCCGCCCACCACGGCATAGAACAGCAGCACGATGGCCGCGCCGGTCAGTGCCGCGGCGGCCGGCCAATGGCGCGCCGCGATGGACTGCGCCAGCACGAAAGGATCGGTCAGCGGCAGCGTGCCCAGCGTGAGCGAGGACGACAGATTGCCCTTGACTATCCACAGCCCGGCCCAGGGCCCGGCCAGAAATAGCGCAAGGATTGCAAACTGCACGCAGCGTCGCGCCAGCAGCCACTTGTGCGCGCCCAGCCAGCCCTTGACCGCGACGGCTTCGTGGCCCGGGGCGAGCGGCGCGGCTTTGCCCCGGCTGCCGGCGGCCGTGCGTGCGCTCACTTGAGCACTCCGCGCGGCAGCGGCGCGTCATCCGGGCGCCGCGCCGGCAACTGCGTCTGGTCGCCGATCAGCGAACCGCCGGCCTTGGCTTCTTCTTCCCAGCCCTTGCGGTAGTGCCGGCCCAGCATGCCCTTGGCCAGCGCGATCGGGAACACCTTGATCGCGGCTTCTTCCAGCACGCAGGATTTTTCGCACTTGCCGCAACCCGTGCAGGCCTCCGAATGCACGGTAGGAATCAGCATGGCGTGGCGGTCGGAGCGCTCGTTGTGGCGCCGCGTGAGCGTGATGGCGCGGTCGATCACCGGACACACGCGATAACACACGTCGCAGCGCAGGCCGAGGAAATTCAGGCAGGTTTCCTGATCCACCAGCACCGCCAGCCCCATTCTGGCCTGTGCGATGTCCTTGAGCGTGTGGTCCAGCGCGGCGGTAGGGCAGGCTTTCACACAGGGAATGTCCTCGCACATTTCGCAGGCGACTTTGCGCGCCTGGAAATACGGCGTGCCGGCCGCCACCTGGTCGGCCGGATCGGCCAGCCTGAGGGTGTCGTAGGGGCAGTCGCGCACGCACAGCCCGCAGCGTATGCAGGCGCCCAGAAAATCGTTCTCGGCCAGTGCGCCGGGCGGACGCAGCGCGTCCGCCGGCAGCGCCGCGGCCTGACGTGCCGTCAGGCCGGCGCCCAGGCTGAGCAGCAAAGCGCCTCCGGCGGCGCCGGCCGCGCCGTTCAGGAAGCGCCGCCGCCCGGGCTGGCTGGGAGTGGGGGACATGGCCGCCTACGCTGTGCCTGCTCAGGTGCGCACGATTTTGACCGCGCACTTCTTGAAGTCCGTTTCTTTCGAAATCGGACAGGTGGCGTCCAGCGTGAGCTTGTTCACCAGGCGCGATTCGTCGAAAAACGGCACGAACACCAGACCCACCGGCGGCTTGTTGCGGCCCTTGGTTTCCACCCGCGCCAGCACTTCGCCGCGGCGCGACACGATCTTGCATTGCATGCCGCGCTGCAGACCGCGCTTCTTGGCGTCGTCCGGATGCATATACACCACGGCCTCCGGCACCGCCTTGTGCAGCTCGGCCACGCGCCGCGTCATGGTGCCGGTGTGCCAGTGCTCCAGTACGCGGCCCGTGCATAGCCACAGGTCGTAATCCTTGTCCGGCATTTCCGGCGGCGCCTGGTAGGGCAGGGCGAACACCACCGCCTTGCCGTCCTTGTGGCCATAGAACCTGACGCCTTCGCCCTTCTTCACATAGGGGTCGTAGCCCTCGCGGTAGCGCCACAGCGTTTCCTTGCCATCCACGACCGGCCAGCGCAGGCCGCGCGCTTTGTGATAGTCGTCGAACGGCGCCAGATCGTGGCCATGGCCGCGGCCGAAGCGCGCGTATTCCTCGAACAGGCCTTTCTGCACGTAAAAGCCATAGGCCTGCGACTCGTCGTTGGTGTAGCCCTTGATGGCGTGGCCATTCACCTTTTCGAGTTCGGCGAGCGGGAACTTGTTCACCACGCCATTCGCGTACAGCACCTGATACAGGGTTTTGCCCTTCACGTCGGGCTTTTTGGCGATCAGTTCGGGCGGCCACACTTCTTCGATCTTGAAGCGCTTGGCAAACTCCAGGTATTGCCACAGGTCGGATTTCGCCTCGCCGGGTGCTTTGACCTGCTGGCGCCAGAACTGCGTGCGGCGTTCCGCATTGCCGTAGGCGCCTTCTTTTTCCATCCACATCGCGGACGGCAGGATGAGGTCGGCCGCCAGCGCGGACACCGTCGGATAGGCATCCGACACCACCACGAAAGTGGCCGGATTGCGCCAGCCCGGATACACCTCGCCGTTAATGTTGGGCCCGGCCTGCATGTTGTTGGTGGTGCTGGTCCAGTAGCACTTGAGCTTGCCGTCCTTGAGCGCGCGGCTTTGCGCCACGGCGTGAAAACCTATCTTGTCCGGCAGCGTGCCTTCCGGCAGTTGCCAGATTTCTTCGCTGTGCTTGCGGTGCTCGGGGTTGGTAACCACCATGTCGGCCGGCAGGCGGTGCGCGAACGTACCCACTTCGCGCGCCGTGCCGCAGGCGGAAGGCTGACCGGTCAGCGAGAACGGGCTGTTGCCGGGTTCGGAAATCTTGCCGGTTAGCAGGTGAATGTTGTAGATCATGTTGTTCACCCAGGTACCGCGCGTGTGCTGGTTGAAGCCCATGGTCCAGAACGACACCACCTTGCGTTTCGGGTCAGCGTACAACTCGGCCAGCTTTTTCAGCCGCTCGGCCGGCACGCCCGACTGTTTGGCCACCTTGTCGAGCGGATAGTCGGCCACGAATTTCGCGAATTCCTCGAAAGTCATGGGCGTTGCGTCGCCCGGATTGTTTTTCGGCTTGCCCTCGGCGCCCGGATAACCGTTGAACTGGGCGTCCTTTTCCAGATCGTGGTTGGGGCGCAGGCCGAAGCCGATGTCCGTGGCGCCCTTCTTGAAATTGACGTGCTGCGCGACGAAGTCCTTGTTCACCTTGCCGCTGGCAATGATGTGGTGGCAGATGTAATTCATGATCGACAGATCGGTCTGCGGCAAGAACAGCATGTTGTTGTCGCCGAGGTCGAAACTGCGATGCTCGAAGGTGGACAGCACATGCACTTCGCACTTGTCGTGGGTGAGGCGGCGGTCCGTCACGCGCGACCACAGGATGGGGTGCATTTCCGCCATGTTGGAACC
>JAEUNN010000339.1 GCA_016791085.1 Rhodocyclaceae bacterium
CTGCACCGGGTCGTCGGAGCAATACACCATCACGTCGAAACCGTCCTTGACCAGGGTGGCCGCGGCTTTGAGCGTTTCGGGCATGTTCGGGAACAGGCTGTGCGAGTCGCCCAGCACTTCCAGTTTGACAAGTTTGTGTCCATCCAGCAGTTCGCGCGCGAGGCGCAGCGTGCGCACCGCGTCGTCGGCGCTGTAACAGCCGGCGGTGTTGGGCAGCAAGGTATAGCGCTGCGGCGATATGACGTCGAGCAGGTTGGGCTGGTTGGGGTCCTGGCCGATATTCACACGGCGTATGGCGACCGTCACGATTTCCGCACCGCTCGCGGCGATGGCTTCGCCGGTCTGTGCGAAATCGCGATATTTACCGGTACCGACTAACAGGCGCGAAGCATAGGCGCGCCCGGCGATGGTGAGCATTGCGTCGTTCATGGAGAAAAAATCGGACTGGGTTCGAATATGTGGCCGCTTCAGCCGCCGCCAACGGCGACCACGATTTCCAGGCGGTCACCCGCGCACAGCTCGACCATGGCATGCTGGCTTTTCGGCACGATTTCGCCATTGCGCTCGACTGCCACGCGCTTGCCGCCAAGATCGCGCTGGCTCAGCAGTTGCGCAACCGTCAGCGCGCGCGGCAGCTGCTGCGGCTCGCCGTTGATGACCAAATCTATCATCCTACATTCCCCAGTTGACCGCTACGAAGCTTCGATAAACGGCTGAAAGAGTGCAATTTCCGAGAACTTCTCAAGCGCACCCTGTGGGTGAGACCCGCTACGCACCCGATGGCACGACGGGCGCGACGGGCGCGCCGCCTGCCGTCGTTGCTCCTCCTTACAGGGGGCGGCCATGCGCGTCGTCGCGCCTAGGCAGACAACGCGCCCGCCGCACCCTCGGGCGCGTCCAACTGAGGAATGTAGGATCATCGCAAACCTGAGGAATCTGGCGGAACGGCCGCAAATATTACCACGCCGCCCCAACCCGGCCGACCGCGGCAGCGCGCACGGAACGCGCATGGCAGCGGTGTATAATCCACGCCCATAGAGCGGGTGTAGCTCAGTTGGTAGAGCGCCGGCTTCCCAAGCCTGAGGTCGCGAGTTCGAGACTCGTCGCCCG
>JAEUNN010000348.1 GCA_016791085.1 Rhodocyclaceae bacterium
GGCATTCGATGCTGCCCTGCTGCAGCTGTGCAAAAATTGCAGCCGGACGCGCAGCGCGGAACGCCGCTTCGTCAAAGCTTTCGCCGTGCGCACTACGCAGGCCGCGCACGAACTCGATCCATTCCGCGTAACTCGCGAACGGCATGCGGCAAGCCTGGCTATCGACCAGCGCGGACTCGGGCTGCGGCGCAGCACTTGAAGGCGCCAGGGCGAGCGTCGTGCCGGCTGCCGCGGCGCCGACGGAAGTCGTGGCAAACAGGGTGAATGCACATAGGGCGGTAAGGCGGGACAGGGCGTTCATGGTGGCCTCCTTGACGTGATGCCCCTATCAAAGCGCCCAGCCGAAAGCGCCGCCCGCAGAACCGGCTAAGAAACGGCTACGAAAATATTGTGCCGTGAAATCAACTGACTACCATCGTTCTTCGGGCGAGGGGGCAAGCCCCGGCGGCATGCCCGATACGTTGCGGGCGGCAGCGGCGCGTTACCGCATAGGGCAATTCGTGCTCGATACGGCCACCAATGAACTGCAGCGCGGCGAGCAAATCCAGCGCCTGGAGCCCAAAGCCGTGGAAGTGCTGGCCTGCCTCGCCCAGCACGCCGGCGCCGTGCTCGCGCGCGAAGAACTGCTGGAACGGGTGTGGCCCGGCGTGGTGGTGGGCGATGACGCGCTGACTCAGGCCATCATCAAATTGCGCAAGGCGCTGGGGGATGACGCGCGCCGGCCCAGCCATATCGAAACCATATCCAAACGCGGCTACCGGCTCATCGCGCCGGTGACCGTTCTGGCGCCGGCAGCGGTGCCGGCAGCGGTGCCGGGCGTGGAGCCGGAGCGCGCGCAAGCACTGGATCCGCCGGCACGCGTGGCGGCGGCCCCCACAAGTGGCGACGCGGCCGCGCCGCCCACCGGCGCGGCGGATGCGGGCGGGCCCGTGCCGGCCATCGCGCCCGGCTCCGCCCGGCGCCGCGGCGCATTGGGTTGGCTGGCCGTCCTGGCTGTGCTGGCGACACTGGCCGCGCTGGCCGCGCTGCTGTGGAAGCAGGCTCCGGGCCGCAATTCCGCCGGCACCAGCCCGGCTTTCCCGGTAGTCGCCGTGCTGCCGCTTGCGAACCAGAGCGCAGACCCCGCGCGCGACTATTTTTGCGACGGCGTGACCGAGGACATCATTTCCGCGCTGGGCCGCTACAGCACCCTGCGCGTGATCGCATTCAATTCGGTGGTGCAGTACAAGCAGGGTCCGCCAGCCGTACAAACGGTGGCGCGCGACCTGGCGGCGCGCTACGTGGTGGCCGGCAGTTTGCGCGAGGTGGCCGGGCGCACCCAGATCGCCGTCGAATTGTCGGATGCCGGAAATGGCCAGGTGCTCTGGAGCGGTCGCTACGAAGGCGTGGACGTGCTCGAAATTCAGGGCCGCATCGTGCGCCAGCTGGCGGGCTCGCTGGCCGCCAGACTTGGCCGCCTGGAAGAAGGCCGCGCCGGCGCCAAACCCTTGCAGGACATGCAGGCCTATGACCTGGTGCTGCGCGCGCGTGCGCTCATCGTGCGCTCGGAGCGTGGCGGCAACCGCGAAGCGCGCGCGCTGCTCGCGCGGGCGCGCGAACTGGCACCCGATTTCGCGCCCATCTACGTACTGCTCGCCCAGGCCGAGTTCTATCGTTCCATGAACGGCTGGAGCGAAGACGGCACCGAAGGCTTCGAGCGCGCCGAACAGTACGCGCGCAAGGCGCTATCCATAGACGACCCGGAAGCCAACGCGCGCGCGCACGGCGTGCTGGCGCTCATTTACGGCGTAAGGCGCGACTACGCGCGCGCCCTGGACGAGGGGGAGCGCGCCATACGAATCAATCCCAGCGACGCCTATGCGATCGATACACGCGGCGACGCGCTGTTGTGGAGCGGCCAACTGGATCAGGCCGTCGAGGCTTTCGAAGCCAGCCGGCAACTCGATCCGGTCGCGCGTTCGTCGGGCGGTGCGTTCGACCTGGTGCTGGCCTATTACAGCCTGGAGCGCTATGCCCTGGCCTTGAATGCCGTGGATGTCGCGCTGGCGCGCAACCCGGACGCGCATTTTCTGCTGCTCATGCGCGCGGCCATCCTGGGGCAAATGGG
>JAEUNN010000980.1 GCA_016791085.1 Rhodocyclaceae bacterium
TCCGGCCGCAATTTCGACGTCGGCACGCCCGAACAGCTGGCGGATTTTTACAAGCGCCCGAACTGGAACCGCTCCGGGCGGCAGCGCTATTTCCACGTCGATCACATCGTGGAACTGCAGGTGAGCGGCGCCAACGACATAGGCAACATGGAACTGCTGGAAGCGGGCGCCAACGAGAAATCCGGCGAGGACATCCGCGACGGCATAGAGTCCGGCGTCAAGGCCTGGATGCGCAAGTACGCCAAAACGCTGCCGGAAGCCGATCAGAAGATCGACGTCGATACGTTCAAGCGTCGCTACCGCATCAACTTCACGAGCTTCAAGGGCGCATTCACGCCGGCCAAAGCCGACTATTGGTCGCTGGAAGAAATCGACAAGGGCGACGCGGTCGATTTCGACAAGCTCGTGAATATTTACGACCCGCTCGCGCCCAAGCGCGGCAAGCCTTTCGCGCGCTGGCCGCGCGACATCGATCCCAAGGATTACACGGGATCGCCCAGCAAGATCGTGATCTATCCGCGCGAAACCGGCGGCAATCCGCTGCAGGTGCCGTGGCCGGCCGAGCAGGAGGGCGATACGCGCAAATTCGAGAACAAGCGCTGGATTAAAGGCCTGCACATCGAATCCGTGGTGTTCCATACCGATGCCGAAGCCGAGCCGCCGGGCGCCTTGCGCGGCAAGCTGTTCAACAAGAATCCGGCGCTGGCGTTCAACGGCTGTCCGGTGGAAATTCCGCTCGAGCGCAAACCCGGCCTGCCGTACGCGGGCTTCATCCGACGCACCGGCATACAGCGCCAGATCGCTTCGATATTCAAGGAAGAAGGCGTCGCCAGCCTGAGCCCGGTCGACGTGCAGGATTTCGACATCGACGACGAAAAAGGCGCGCTGCTCACGGGCCGCATCCTGCCCGGCTTGAGCCTGCTCGAAAAAGCCGCCATAGACGTGGTGATAGAAGGCGACGACCTGCGCGCGGAAAAGGTGTTCTCGGGCGGCGATCTGGGTCTGGGCGGTCCGTTCACGATATTGGGCAGCGATTTTTACGTGGGCCTGGGCACCAAAAGCGGACTGAAACTTGCCGGCGGTGTGGATTTCGAAATCCGCAAGCTGGGCCGTGGCCGCATCGAAGCCGGCGCGCAAAAAGGCCGCGGCGGCGCGGGCGGCAAAGGCGGCTTTGAAGTAAGCGGTCAGTTCGATTTCGACCGCGAACTGTTCGATGCCGATGCGTCGATACGCATGACTTACGCGCGCACGGACGATGCGCCCAAGGGCAAATTGTCCGGCGAAGGCGATCTATCCATAGGCGCGGGCAAAATACGCGGCATCAAAAGCGCCCAGGTGCATGCGCTATTCGACGGCGACACGCGCGAAATTACCGGCACGGCCGATCTCGACATACCGGGCATAGAGTCGGCTTCGCTGGGCGTGCGCTTCGACAAGGACGGCGCC
>JAEUNN010000986.1 GCA_016791085.1 Rhodocyclaceae bacterium
CGCCAATCCGCGCGAACTGGCGCGCGCCGCCTATCACCTCGGCAACCGCCACGTCGCGGTGGAAATCGGGCCGGACTGGCTGCGCCTGCAGGACGACCACGTGCTGGCCGACATGCTGCGCGGCCTGGGCGCGGCGATCACATCGCTCACGGCGCCTTTCGAACCGGAAGCCGGCGCCTACGCCGGAGCTCACGCACACGCTCATGGCTGAACCTGCCGCCGCGCGGCTGGCGCTGGCGCGCCTGCTGCAACTTGCCAGCCCGGCGTTGCCGGTGGGCGCCTACACCTATTCGCAAGGCCTGGAATGGGCCGTGGAAGCCGGCCAGGTACACGACGAGGCGAGCGCCGGCGCCTGGATAGGGTCCGTGCTGGAACATTCGGTCGCGAGCTTCGAAGCGCCCTGTCTGGCGCGCCTGATGGCCGCCTGGACGGCCGGCGACGACGCCCAGGTGGCACGCCTGAACGAACGCTTCCTGGCCAGCCGCGAAACCGCCGAATTGCGCGCGGAAACCGCGCAGATGGGCTATTCCTGCGCGCGCCTGCTGGCAGATCTGCCGGCCTGGGCGACGCTGCCGGGCTGGCCGGAGCGCCTTTCCAGGTTGGCCGAAGCGAGCTTCCCGGCCGCCTGGGGCGCCGCCGCGGCGGCCTGGCAATTGCCGCCCGACGCGGCGCTTACGGCCTATTTGTGGGCCTGGCTGGAAAACCAGGTGATGGCCGCCATCAAGGCCGTGCCGCTGGGTCAGGGCGCCGGACAGCGCATCGCCGCGGAACTGGCCGGGCGACTGCCGCAACTGGTCGATGCCGCGCTCGCGCTGGACGAATCCGCATGCAGCAATTACGCGCCCGGCCTCGCACTGGCGAGCTGCCGGCATGAAACCCAATATTCCCGTTTGTTCCGCTCCTGAAACCGCACATGAAAGCATCCCAACCCACTTTGCGCGTCGGCATAGGCGGTCCGGTAGGTTCCGGCAAGACGGCGCTCACGCTGTCGCTGTGCCGCGCGCTGCGCGAACGCTACAACATCGCCGTCGTGACCAACGATATTTACACCGAAGAGGACGCCCAGTTCCTGGTGCGCAACGAAGCGCTGGCGCCGGAACGCATCATAGGCGTGGAAACCGGCGGCTGCCCGCACACCGCCATCCGTGAAGACGCCTCCATGAATCTCGAAGCGGTGGATCGCCTGAACCGGCGCTTTCCCGGCCTGGACGTGATATTCGTGGAATCCGGCGGCGACAATCTGGCGGCCACTTTCAGTCCGGAACTGTCGGATTTGACGCTGTACGTGATCGACGTGGCGGCCGGCGACAAAATTCCGCGCAAGGGCGGCCCCGGCATCACCAAGAGCGATCTGTTGATCATCAACAAGATCGATCTGGCCCCCATGGTGGGCGCCTCGCTCGAAGTCATGGAGCGCGACGCGCGCAAAATGCGCGGCGAGCGGCCTTTCGTGTTCTCGAATCTGAAAAGCGGTCAGGGCCTGGGCGACATCATCGCCTTCATCGAGCGCCAGGGCATGCTGGGCGCGCGCTGACGGCGCGCCTCAGTGCAGACCGAAGCGCGCCAGAAAATCGGCGCGCGCGGATGCATGGTCGATATGTTCGGCCATCGCCCGCACCAGCATGTCCTGATCGGTGAACTGCTGCACGCCCTTGCGCACCAGCACCTTGGCGATCGGCCCCAGGTGCGGCGCCAGCGCCGCTGCCACGCTGTCGACGAAAGCCGGATCGACGGCCTTGATCTGCGTGCGCATGGTGGGCGCGCGCTTGGCGGTCAGCGTGGGCGAGGTTTTGGTTGCCTGCACCACGTGCGGGTGGGTCTGGATCAGCAAATCGTGCGCGGCATCGACGAAGCGCTTGCGCTCGGCCTGGTTGTCGATCAGTTTGGCAAGTTTGGACGTGAATTCGGTCGGGTCGTTGGTGGATTCGGTGGTGCGCCGTACCAGTGTGGAAGCCACCGGTCCGAGGCTGCGCGTGAGCATTTCGGTCAGCGGTTTCAGATTGACCGTGCCCCAGTCCGTCACGATGGACGTTTCGGCATTGCCGCCGGTGCGATGCACGTGCAGCACGATGGTGGTGTCTTCGTCGCCGGTCTGTTGTTCGCGCGCTTCCAGCAGGTCGATGGCGGCATGCAGGCTGCGCGAGAAGGTGCGCGCGTCCGCATAGCGGTCTTCCGGCACCTTGGCGAGCGCGCGATCGAGCACGGCGTCTATGGCCAGGCCCAACTGCGGATTGTGCGTGGACGGCGGCCGGTGCATTTCATTGACGATCTGCAGCGCCAGCGAAGCCGGCGGCCCTTCGAAGGGACGGTGGTTGGTGAGCAGTTCGTACAGCACCACGCCGGCCGAATACACGTCGGCACGGCCATCCACGGGCCGCCCCATGAATTGTTCCGGCGCCATGTAGCTGGGCGTCCCCATCACGGCGCCGACCTGGGTCAGGTGCGAATCGCTGATGTGGGCGATGCCGAAATCGGTAACCTTGACCACGTCGTTCGGCGTCACCATGAGGTTGGCCGGCTTGATGTCGCGGTGTACGATGCCGCGCCCGTGCGCATAGGCCAGCGCGTCCAGCACCTGGGTAATCAGGCGGCCCGCTTCGGGCAGGCTCAGGCGCTGCTTCTGGTTCAGGTATTCGCGCAGGCCGCAGCCCTCGACATATTCCATCGCGATGAAGGCGGTGTCGTCGGTTTCGCCGAAATCGTACACCTGCACGATATTCGGATGCACCAGCCGGCCGGCCGCACGCGCCTCCTGGCGAAAGCGCGTGAGCGCGTCGTCCACCTGGTTGTCGTCGAGGCGGTCTTTCTGTATGGTCTTGAGCGCCACGGGCCGGGCGATCACGCTGTCGAAAGCCTTATACACAATGCCCATGGCGCCCTTGCCGAGCATGCGTTCCAGCCTGTATCTACCTAGCATTTCCATAACGCTTCCCGCATTCTCGAGTTTCCGTGGGCACGGCCGCGTCCCCGGCGGGGCGCGCGGGGCTGCGTCAATCCAGCAGCTTCATCGCTTCGACGAGGCTTTTTTTCATGCGATTGAAGGACATGCCCAGCACGCCGATTTCGTCGCTGCCGCCCGCAAAGTCGGCCGCATCGAGCTTGCCCAGACTGACTTCGTCCGCGAGCCGCGCGAG
>JAEUNN010001039.1 GCA_016791085.1 Rhodocyclaceae bacterium
AGAGCGCCTGCGCTTTGCCAACCGAGCCGTGGGCGAAAGCGCGGGGCTGGCGCCCGAACAACTGCCCGGCATGGCGCTTGCCGATCTGCTCGGGCCCGATGCCTATGCGCGCGCGGCCGGCTACATACGCGCCGTGCTGGCGGGCCGGCCACAGCATTTCGAATCTTTCATGGCGCGCCCCGGCGCTGCTCCGCAGTATTTCGACACCCACATGATTCCGGACCTGTCCGGCACGGAGGTGGCCGGCTTTTTCGTGCTGGTGGGGGATATCACCCAACTCAAGGCGGCGCAGGCCGAACTCGAGCGGCTGAATGCGCTGACCGCCGAAGAACGCGACCGCGCACAGGCCGCCACGCGCGCCAAGAGCGATTTCCTGGCCAATATGAGCCACGAAATACGCACCCCCATGAATGCCATCCTGGGCCTCACCCACCTGCTGCGCAACGCCGGCCCGACCCCCGAACAGGACGCGCGCCTGGGCAAGATCGCCGTGGCCGGCGAACATTTGCTGGGCATCATCAACGACGTGCTGGACATTTCGAAAATCGAAGCCGGCCGGCTGTGCCTGGAACAAAAGGATTTCGCGCCCGACGCCATCATCGATTACGTGCTGTCCATGATCGCCGGCAAGGCGCGCGACAAAGGGCTGGAACTGGTGGTCGAGCGCGATCCCGCGGTGCCGCCCTGCGTGCATGGCGACCCGCTGCGGCTGGGGCAAATATTGCTGAATTTTGCCGGCAACGCCGTCAAATTCACGGATGTCGGCAAAGTCACGCTGCGCACCCGCCTGCTGCGGCGCGATGCCGGCAAATTGATGCTGCGCATGGAGGTGGAAGATACCGGCATAGGTTTGGGCCACGAACAGCAACGGCGCATATTCGACGCCTTCGAGCAGGCCGACAGTTCCACCACGCGCGAATACGGCGGCACCGGACTGGGCCTGTCCATCAATCGGCACCTTACGCAACTTATGGGCGGCGAAGTGGGCGTGCGCAGCGAACCGGGCACCGGCAGTTGCTTCTGGAGCACGGTATGGCTGGGCGAGGCCGTCGGCGCCGAACAGAGCGCGGGCGCCGGTGTCGCCGCCACCGTATTGCGCCGCGATCATGCCGGCGCGCGCATCCTGGTGGTCGAGGATAACGCCCTGAATCAGGAAGTTGCGGTGTCGCTGTTACAGTCCGTCGGCCTGCACGCGGAGGTGGCCGGCAACGGCCTGGAGGCCTGCCGCAAGGTGCGCGGCGAAGCTTACGACCTGGTGCTCATGGACATGCAGATGCCCAGGATGGACGGCCTCAC
>JAEUNN010001045.1 GCA_016791085.1 Rhodocyclaceae bacterium
GAGGCGCGATTCTACGCCGCGCCCATGCGTTGCGCTTGATCCGTATCAGTCGGGATCGCCGCGGCGCGACGTTTGCAGGCCCAGCTGTTTGAGCTTGCGATACAGATGCGTGCGCTCCATGCCGGATTTTTCGGCCAGCCGCGTCATGTTGCCGTGTTCGAGCTGCAGGTGATACTCGAAATACAGGCGCTCGAATGCTTCGCGCGCCTCACGCAGCGGCTGGTCCAGCGGCAACGACAGGCTTTTTGCGATCTGCGGCGACAACAGGCGCTTCACGTCGTCTTCGCCGATTTCGTCCTGCAGCGCGGCCAGCGCCAGCGAGCGCAAGGACGACACCAGTTCCGGATAGCCGCCCGGCCAACTGTAGTTGCGCAGGGCGTTTTGCGCCGCGGAAGACAGGCGGCGCGGCTGCACGGCGCCGGATTCGACCAGATGCGTGAGCACGCGCGCGGCGATGTCGGGCACGTCGTCGCGCAGTTCGGCCAGATTCGGCGTGGCCAAGGTCACCGTGAACAGGTTGCGTACCAGGGTTTCGTCCCAACCGGCCGCCAGCAGCGCTTCGGAACCCTCGGCCGACCCGGCCAACAGGCGCAGGTCGTAACGTTCCAGGCGGTCGATGGCAAAGCCCAGGTTTTTTTGCTGCGGGCGCGTAAGCGCGCCCAGTTCGGCCGCGAGCAATATGCCGCCGCGCAGTTGTTCCAGTTGATCCACGCCCAACGGCGCGCTCTGCGCCGCGAAGTCGTACCAGGGCTTGCCGGCGCCCTGCACGCTGCGCGCGCACAGTTCGGCGATGCCGCCCTTGGCCGAGCGCAGCAGCACGTGGCGCGAGGCGGCGCACACCTGGTTGAGCCGCCGCGCCAGATCGCGCAAGGGCGCCGAGCGCGTGAATGCGGCCAGCGTGAGATGCCCGGTGGCCGTGGCATGACCATGCTGCAGGCCGCGCTTGATCGTGGATAACAGCTTTTGCAGCGCGATCGGCTTTTCCAGAAAATCCAGCGCGCCGATGCGTGTGGCCTCGACCGCGCTATCTATGGTGCCGTGCCCGGACATCATGATGACCGGCATGGTGAGCTGGCCGTTGGACGCCCACTCCTTGAGCAGCGTGATGCCGTCCGTGTCGGGCATCCATATATCCAGCAGCACCAGGTCGGGCCGGCCCGCGTTGCGTATGTTGCGCGCGCGCGAGGCGTTTTCCGCGAGTTTTACGTCATAACCTTCGTCCGTGAGGATTTCGGACAAAAGTTCGCGTATGCCGATTTCGTCGTCAACGACGAGCAATGTAGTCATGGTGGTCAGCCTTCCGCTCCCGCACGCGGCAGGCTGATGCGTACCAGCGCGCCGTGCGGAGTGATATTTGTAATTCGAATATCCCCGTAATGGTCATCGACAATTTTCTTGACGATGGCCAAGCCCAGCCCAGTGCCTTTGGCCTTGCTGGTTACGTAAGGCTCGAAAGCCTTGCCGAGTACCCCGGGCGCGAATCCCGGGCCGTTATCCGCCACTGCAAACTCGACTGCGTCTGCAGCTCCTCTGGTGGATAAGGTGATGCGGCCGTCCGGCTGATCCGTCAGCGCATCCTGCGCGTTTTGCAACAAATTATGGATGACTTGGCGCAACAAGGCAGCATCTGCAAGCACGATAGGGTCTTCCGTATCCAGATCGAGACTGAGTGGCGGTCCCGACGCTTCGTACAGCTGGAGTACGTCGTGCAGCAGTCCGTTCAGATCCACGCGCGTCATTTGCGGTGCGGGCAGGCGCGCATAGTCGCGGAAATCGTTAACCATGCGCTTCATGGCTTCGACCTGCTGCACGATGGTGCGTATGGCGCGTTCCAGAATTTCGCGTTCGGCCTCGCCGAGCTTGGCGGCCAGCTTGTATTCGAGCCGCTCGGCCGACAACTGTATGGGCGTGAGCGGATTTTTGATTTCATGCGCCAGACGGCGCGCCACTTCGCCCCAGGCCGCGGTACGCTGCGCGTCCATGATGCGCGTAATGTCGTCGAACACCACCACGTAGCCGCCGCCGTTGGCTTCGGGCAGGCGCGAAGCGCGTATGTGCAGGATTTGCGGCGCCTCGTCGGGCCGCAGCAATTCGAGCTGGCGCTGCCACTGGCCTTGGCCCTGGTGGAAACCTTCCTCCAGCGCGGCACGGAATTCCGCATGCGCTGGCCAGTCGTGCAGCCGCATGGACTCATAACCGGTCAGGTCGTCCTTCAGGATGGCCAGCGCGCCGGCATTCGCGGCGCGCAACCGGTCGTCGGCAGAAAACGCCAGCACGCCGGCCGACAGTTTGCCCAGCACGCTTTCCAGGTAGGCACGCGCGGTTTCGGACTCGGCCCGGCTCTTTTCGGCCTGCGCGCGCGCGTCTTCGAGTTGCTGCGTCATGCGGCTGAAAGATTGCGTGAGCAGGCCCAGTTCGTCGCTGCTGGCGATGGTCTGGCGCCGCGAAAAATCGCCCTGCATGACCGCGCGCGTGCCGGCGTCCAGTATCGACAGCGGCGCCGACAGGTGCTGGCTGAGCAAAAAGGCGAACGCCACCGCGGTAAATAGCGCGAGCAGCAGCGTCAGCGTGAGCGTGAGCCCGAATATGCGCTTGAGGCCCAGGCGCGCCAGCGACAGTTCCTGATAGTCGCGATAGGTCGCCTCCACGCTGGCGGCGCTTTGCGCCAGCACGCGCGGCACCGGCTGCAACAGTTGCAGCACCATGGGATCGCCGGCAAGCCGCGTTCCGGCCACCGGC
>JAEUNN010000373.1 GCA_016791085.1 Rhodocyclaceae bacterium
GGGTGCACCATGTGTGCGAACCATACGTCGGGGCCCAGCCACTCCAGGTGTTCGGCATATTCGACGGGGCGCCGGCCGAATTTCGCCAGGCAGTAACGTTCTTCATCCAGCGTTTCGGCCAGGTGAGTGTGCAGGCCGACCCGCGGCACGCTGCGCGCGAGCCGCGCGCATTCGCGCATCAGATCGGCGCTCACGCTGAATGGCGAGCAGGGCGCGAGCGTCAGCCGCAGCATGGAACAGGGGCCGGGATCGTGCCAGCGCGCCAACAGCCTCTGGCTGTCGGCCAGGATGTCGTCTTCGCGCTCGACCAGCGCATCCGGCGGCAGGCCGCCGGCCGACTCGCCCAGGCTCATGCTGCCGCGGCTGGGGTGAAAGCGCACGCCCATGGCCTGCGCGGCGGCCATGCTGTCGTCCAGGCGGCAGCCGGCCGGAAAAATGTACAGGTGATCGGCCACCGTGGTGGCGCCGGACAGCAACAATTCGGCCAGACCCAGGCGGGTGCTCACGTCTATGGCTTCCGGCGTGAGCCCGGCCCACACCCGGTAGAGCAGTTTGAGCCAGTCGAACAAGGCCAGGCCGCGTGCCGTGCCTATGCTGCGGGTCAGGGTTTGATACAGATGGTGGTGGCAATTCACCAGACCCGGCGTGACCACGCAGCCGCGCGCATCCAGCGTGCGCGTGGGCGCCCGGTCCGGATTCCGGCCGAGCCAGGCATCCAGTTCCGCCGTCGTGCCCACGCGCAGGATGCGCGCGCCTTCGGTCAGCAGGGCGCCGTCGGGAATTTCGCGCCCGTCCGCCGCCACGGTGGCGAGCACCGTGGCATGGCGCAGGTACAGGCGGCCTTGAGTCATGGGCTGGGCCGGCCGGGGGCGCCCACGCTACGGCGCCCGACCCGGATTTACTTGGGAATGCTGCCTTCCACGCCCTTGACGTAGAAGTTCATGGACAGCAGTTCCTTGAGCGGCATGGTGGAGCCTGCCGCCACCTTGACCGCGCCGCTCTGGTCCACGATGGGCCCCTGGAAGGGCGTGAAACTGCCGTCGATCATCGCCGCCTTCTTGGCTTCGAATGCTTTGGCGACATCCGGCGGCACCACCGGATTGAGCGGCGCCATCACGACCATGCCTTCTTTCAGGCCGCCCCGCACTTCGCCGGTTTTCCAGGTGCCGGCCAATACCTGTTTGGCCGTTTCCGTATAAAACCCGCCCCAGTTGTTGGTGTTGGCGGTCAGATGTGCCTTGGGCGCGAACTTGACCATGTCGGAATCCCAGCCGAAGGCGTACTTGCCCTTTTCCTGGGCCACCTGCAGCGTGGCCGGGGAGTCGGTGTTCTGGCTCAGCACATCGGCGCCCTGGGCGATCAGGGTTTCCGCGGCCTGGCGTTCTTTGGCCGGGTCATACCAGCTATTCACCCAAATCACCTTGGTTTTGATGGCCGGATTCACGCTTTGCGCGCCCAGCGTGAAGGCGTTGATGTTGCGCACGACTTCCGGTATCGGGAACGAAGCCACCACGCCCAAGGTATTGGTTTTGGTCATTTTGCCGGCCACCACGCCCAGCAGGTACGCCCCCTCGTAGAACCGTGACTCGTACATGCCCATGTTCTTGAGGGTCTTGTAGCCGGTGGCGTGCTCGAAAATCACGTTGGGGAAAGCTTTGGCCACCTTTTCGGTCGGGTTCATGTAGCCGAACGAGGTCGTGAAAATGAGCTTGTTGCCTTCGGTAGCCAGTTTGCGGATCACGCGCTCGGCATCCGCGCCTTCCGGTACGTTTTCGACGTAGGTGGTTTTGACCTTGGCACCCAGCGCCTTTTCCATTTCCAGCCGGCCCTGATCGTGGGCATAGGTCCAGCCGGCATCGCCGACCGGGCCGACATACACGAAGCCTATTTTCAGCGGTTCTTCGGCCAGGGCCGGGGCGGACAGGGAAAACAGGGCAGCAGCGGCCAGACCGGCCAGAGCGAAAAAACTGCGTCTTTGCATGGGCTGTACTCCAAATGCGGGCAGCGGCGGCTGCCCGGTCGGCTAGGTTCAGAAATGATATTCGGCGCGCACCATGGGGGTTTTCGCAAAGGCACCGTCGCCGGCGGGGCCCTTGTGATTGTTGCCGAACTTGTTGCGCCAGTACTGGTATTCCAGGCCCAGCTTGAACGTGCCCGGCTTGCCGCCCAGCGCAGCACCGATGTCGTACATGATCTGCATGTCGATATTGGTTTCCGGCGCGGTATTGCCGCCAAATTCATCCCTGCCCTTGGATGCTATGAAATTGGCAAAGCCCTCGAAGCTGAATTTGGTCGACCCGATAGGAATGCCCCAGGCCAGATTCAGCATAGGGTGGGGGTCGTAGTGGTAGCGCGGGGTGCTCGTGTTGGTGAATTTGTTGTAGGGCGCGTTGCTTTCCCACAACTGCAGCACGCTCACGTTCAGGAAGCCCGGCACGTCCATCATGAACGTGGGGCCGGCCACCAGCATGCGCTTTTCCGAGTTGTAACCGGCATCGTCCTTGGTATTCACGTCGAATCCCAGGGTGAAGCCCAGACCGCGCACCGGGCCGAACTTCAGGTCCTTGCCGGCGATTTTGCCGATATCCAGGGTGTGACGGTAGACGATGTAAATTTCCTGCGCGCCGTCCGACGAACCCGGCGCGTTAGGGTCGCGGTCGTCCGACATCAGGAAGTCGGCATTGAAAAAATTCGTACCGTACTTGTATCCGCTCACATGCTGAAGATTCAGGATGTTCTTGTGGATGTCGTTGCGTCCGAACGGCTCGGCGAAATGGGTGCCGTAGCGCCAGCCGATGGAGGTGTCGCTCCAGTCGGCGGCTTGGGCGCCAAGACCGCAGGCGGCCAGGATGGCGCAGCTTGCAGCGCGTGTACACAAGGCGTAGCTCATGGCAAATCCTTTTTTTGGGGTTGATCGCATACCTGTGTCTGCCAAGTGCCGCGCTGTTGAGCCGGCTGATCCGAGGCGCAGATTGTATTCAATCGGGGCGGCGATTGAATCCACTATGGCGACAAAGTGACTCAAGCAAGGGCCGTGCCGTGTTGGTTCGATGGGGGCAAACAGCTTCCGCCATACTTGTACACATGATGCGATGGCGGCGAACTGCGCCCGTATCCGGATTCGGCAGCCCAGCCCGGCACCATGCCGGGGCCTGGAATTGCGCTCAAGTCCGGCTTTGGTGCATCGCAGAAACCGGTATGTGGCGCGCGCCGGCCACACCGGAACTCAGGGCCGGCCAGCTACCGGCCGCCGCGGCGCGCCTGCCGGCAGCGCTAGAGCGCGGTGGCGGGGGGCGGCGGTGCCGGGTGGCGCTCCATCCAGTGCCGCGCGATGTCCTCACGGCGACATATCCAAACCCGCTCGTGGCGCTGTATGTGATCCAGAAAGCGGGTCAGCCCCGGTAGGCGGCCGGGCCGGCCCACCAGCCGGCAGTGCAGGCCCACGGACAGCATTTTCGGCGCCTGTTCGCCTTCGGCGTAGAGGCAGTCGAAAGCGTCGCGCAAGTAGCTGAAGAACTGTTCGCCGCTGTGAAAGCCCTGCGCCTGCACGAAGCGCATGTCATTGGTGTCGAGGGTGTAGGGCACCACCAGCTGCGCCTGACCGGCTATCCAGTCCCAGTAGGGCAGGTCGTCGGCATAGGAATCGGAGTCGTAAAGAAAGCCGCCATGTTCGGCCACCAGGCGCCGCGTGTTCTGCCCGGTGCGGCCGGTGTACCAGCCCACCGGCCGGCGCCCGCAGAGGCGTTCGATTTCCGCCACCGCCAGCGCGATGTGCTCGCGCTCCACCTCCTCGGGCACATTGCGGTAGTCGATCCAGCGCCAGCCGTGACTGGCGATTTCGTGCCCGGCCGCGGCAAATGCCTGCGCCACCTCGGGGTGCCGCGCCAGCGCCATGCCCACGCCGAACACCGTGAGCGGCAGTCCGCGCTCGCCG
>JAEUNN010001096.1 GCA_016791085.1 Rhodocyclaceae bacterium
CACGTAGGCGTCGCGCCCCGCGCCCAATTCCAGCGCGGCCTGTTCGCCGGCGTCGAACAGCCCGGCGTAGACGCGGGCGTCCTGGCGCAGCGTGAGCGAGCCGTCGCTGCCGTCCGGCGACAGGATGAGGCGCAGCCGGCCGCGTTTCTGTTCGGCCGGAATGTGGGTTTGCTGGTAGCCCGGCTTGCCCCCGTCCTGCGCGGGATAAATCCAGATTTGCAGAAAATGCACGGGCTCCTGGCGCGAGTGGTTGAACTCGCTGTGCGCGATGCCGCTGCCGGCGCTCATGAGCTGCACGTCGCCGGGGCGCATTACCGAGCCGTTGCCCAGGGTGTCGCGGTGCGCCAGCGCGCCGTCGAGCACGTAGGACAGGATTTCCATGTCGCGGTGCGGATGCGTGCCGAAGCCTTTATCCGGTGCGACGCGGTCGTCGTTGATCACGCGCAGGTCGGAAAAGCCGGTGTGGCGCGGATCGTAATAGCCGGCGAAAGAAAAGCTGTGGCGTGAGCTCAACCAGCCGTGTTCGGCGATGCCGCGGTCGGCGGCTTTGCGTACTTCCATCATTTTGCGTTCCTCTGTGTTTGGCCGGGCAAACCGCGCCGGACCGGTGTTTGGGGATGCATGCATTCAGGCGGCTTGGGCGGTTTGGGTTTGCCGTTGCGATGTGGACAATGTATTGTTAATAGGCATCCTGATAAAGATGCTTTTGTGAGCAATACTGTCCACTGGAGCGAGACAATGAATCAGCTCGAAGACATGCAGATATTCGTGGCCGCGGTCGAGGCAGCCAGCTTTACCGCCGCCGCGGACAAACTGGGCATATCGAAACAACTGGTGAGCCGGCGCATCATGGAACTGGAACAGCGTCTGGATGCGCGCCTGCTCAACCGCAGCACGCGGCGCCTGGCGGTCACCGAACTGGGGCGCGCCTATTTCGAGCGGGCCGTAAAAATCATCGAAGACGTGGCCGATGCCGAACTCGCGGTAAGCAACCAGAACACCAGCCCGCGCGGCACGTTGCGCGTGGCGGCACCCATGTCCTTCGGCACCATCCATCTGAGCGGTGTGCTGTCGCGCTTCATGCTGCAGTGTCCCAGCGTGAGCGTGGAACTCGATCTGAACGACCGGCTGGTCGATCTGATCAGCGAGGGCTACGACATGGCCATACGCATCGGCAAACTGTCCGATTCCAGCCTGGTCGGGCGGGCGCTCGCGCCCATCAGTCTTGCGACCTGCTGCAGTCCGGCCTACCTGAGCGCGCACGGCGCGCCGGCCCGACCGGAAGATTTGCGCAGCCACGACTGCCTGCTCTACGGTCACGGCAAAGGCGTGGAATGGGCCTTCGAAGAAGCCGGCAAGCCGCTCGCCGTGGTGCCGGCCGGCCGGCTGCGCGCAAATAACGGCGAAGTTGCGCGCGATGCCGCCATCGCCGGCCTGGGCATCGCGCGCCTGCCCACTTTCATCGTCGCGCCGGCCCTGCGCGACGGACGCCTGGTGCGCGTGCTGGGCGCTTTCGAACCGCCGCCCAGCGCGGTCTATGCGGTGTATCCGCGCCACCGGCAATCATTTCAGGCGATACGCGCATTCGTGGATTTTCTGGTTGTCGCGCTGCAGGGC
>JAEUNN010001133.1 GCA_016791085.1 Rhodocyclaceae bacterium
GCGCGCGATCAGCGTCAGTCGCCCTGCGACCTGGCTTTCGGCACTTCTACCGGCGCCCTGGGCCTGCGCAAATTTCCCAACCCGCGCTTTTCCGCGACGCGCTGGAAACAACTTAACGGCAGCCTTGCAAGCTGGGAAGGCTATCGCAAGCCGCTGTCGGACGACCCGGCCAACAGCGCCGACTACCGCATCAGCCACCTGCGCGACGGCGCGGTCGAGCCGCCGTTCCTGATCGGCATGTCCTGCGGCGCCTGCCACATCGGCTTCGATCCGCTCAACCCGCCCGCCGACACGGCGCGGCCGGAATGGAAGAACATCAAGGCAGGCATAGGCAACCAGTATTTGCGCATGTCGGAAATTCTGGCCTCGGGCATGCCCACCAACAGCCTGGAATGGCAGGTGTTTGCGCACGCCCGCCCGGGCACCACGGATACTTCGGCGGTACCTACCGACCAGGTGAATAATCCCGGCACCATCAATGCCCTGATCAATCTGGCACAGCGCCCCACGTTCACCGACGAGAACGTGATCAAGTGGCGCAAACAAACCAGTTGCGCGCCCGGCGAGCCTGAAAAAACCTGCTGGTGCGAACCCGGCCGCGACGGCAAGTGCTGGAAAAAGTCCGCCATGACGGGCGAGAAAATCCACCACATCCTGAAGGGCGGCGAAGACAGCATAGGGCTGCACGAGGCGATACAGCGCGTCTATATCAACATCGGGTCGTGCGCGGCGCAATGCTGGGTCAACCATCTGAGCGACCTGCGCCAGGTCGATCCGCAGGCGCGCAATTATGGCCAGACGCCGTTCGACATCGGCCAGTGCCGGCGCGACTGCGCGAATTTCCGCGCCATCGAGGACCGCCTCGGCAATATCCAGGACTTTTTCCTGTCCCGCGACAACCACGCCACCGACCTGCACGCCGCGCGCGCCGCCCGGCAGCCGGCCGGCACGCGCTATGGTTACGAAGAACTGGTGGCCGATCTGGACAAGGAATTCGGCCGCGGCGCGGTGGAACGCGGCCGCCTGCTGTTCGCGGAAAATTGCGCCCGCTGCCATTCCAGCATCCCGGAAGCGGAAGGCGGACCTTTCGCCAACCGCACGTTCCGCGAAGAAGCCGCGCCCGGCGTGCGCGCCGATTTTCTCGGCAACGACGTGGCCACGCCGGTATCCGAGGTCGGCACCTTCCGCTGCCGTGCGCTGCACGCCAACCACATGGCCGGCCACGTGTGGCAGGAATACGGCTCGGAAACCCTGCGCGCGCGCCCGCCCGATCCGAATCTGAAAGAACCGGCCGACGGCGGCCGCGGCTATTACCGCAACCTGTCGCTGGTGTCGCTGTGGGCGCACGCGCCCTTCATGCACAACAACGCCATCGGGCCCGAACTGTGCGGACGCCCGGCCGACGCGCACAACGATTTTCACCGCGACCGCTACGTGGATGCCGACGGCCGCCTGCTGCCGCCCGAGCGCCAGCCCGCCTGCCGGGCCTATGACCCCAGCGTGGACGGGCGCTACCGGCTATATGTCGATTCCATGCGCGAATTGCTCAACCCGAAAACGCGGGTGCCCAAAATCACCAAGTTCAACGAGCCCATACGCATAGACGTCGGACCGCGGCTGTGGGACGGCGCCGAAGAAAAGCGCGTACTCGGTTTCACGTTGGTCATACCGGCCGGCACCAACGTCGGCGCGCTGGGCAATTTCCAGCACAAGCGCTTCATCGGCGATCTGGTCGAAGCCAAACTGCACCCCATGAACGTGACCACGCGCCTTGCGCCGCTTCTGGGCATGGACGAAGCCAAGCGCGCCACCGCCATGCTCGCCGCGCTGGCCGACGCCGCGCTGGCCGACCCGGCGGCACTGCTGGATGCCGCGAAAAAGCAGCCGGAACTATTGCGCATCTATAGTTCCTGTCTGGGCGAGGTCGAAAACGACGGCCACCGCTTCGGCGAGAACCTGTCCGACGCGGACCAGAATGCGTTGATCGCCTTCCTGGCAACCATGTAGCCGGAGAACCGCATGCGAGGCAAACCGAAACTCATGGCGGCAGGCGCGGCGGCGCTGCTGCTCGCCGCCGGCTGCGACTGGCTGGATGCCAGGCTGCATCCGCCGCCGGAACTCAAATTCGCCGCGGCCGGCGCCAGCCATGCCAGCAAGCCGGATTTCGCCGACGTCGAATATCGCTACCCGCTGACGGCGGAAGATTTGCTTAAACTGACGCCGAAAAACATCGCCCACTATACGCAGGAAGAAATAGACCAGATTTACGCGCGGCTGGCACCCGGCCCCATCCCCGACGGCATATTCGACGGCGGCCTGTTTTTCCCGCGCGGATCGAGCGGCAAGAAGCGCCTGGCCGAAATAGTCGGCGGACTGCCCGGCCTGGCCGTGCAACTCAAGACGCAAAAGCTGGAAATACTCGGCGCCTCGCTGTGGCAGGGCAAGGTGTTCTATCGCGACGAAGGCGTGCTGCGCAACCGCATCAGCGACCTGTCGCTGCTCAAGCCGCTCATAGACGGCGA
>JAEUNN010000403.1 GCA_016791085.1 Rhodocyclaceae bacterium
GCGCGGTTCGCGGCCTTCGCGTGCCTCTTGCGCGTCGCGCGCCTGGGCCGGCTGGCGGTTTTCGTCACGCTGCGGGCGCGGCTTGCGCTCTTCGCGCCGGCCGTTGTCGCCGGCTTCCGCGCGCGCCTGGCCGGAACGGCCTTCGCCGCGTTCGCGCCGCTGTGCACCGTCGTCACCACGGCCGCCCTGGCGGCGGCGGCCCTCCGGTCGCGGCGCGGCGGCAGCGGCTTCGGAGGCGGCGGGCGGTGTGGCTGCGGCGGCATCGGCCGGCGCGGCGCTTTCGGGGGCGCCGGCACCGAACCAGGCCTTGATGCGATCCATGAGGCTGCGCCGCGGCGCTGCGGCCGGAGCGGGCGCCACTGCCGCGGCCGGTGCCGCGACGGGTGCCGGTTTGGGCTCCACGATGGGTGCGGGCTGGGCCGGCGTGATGCCTTTGACCGCAGCTTCCTGGCGCACCGGGCGGTCTTCCGCCGGCAGCGAGGAGGGCGGCTGGTAGGTGTCGCTGGCCGGCTGGCTCACCATGGTGTAGGACGGCTGGGCGCCGCCTTCCTGGTTCAGCTGGTCGTGGCGCAGGCGGGTGATTTCGTGTGCCGGCGTTTCCAGGTGCTTGTTTGGAATGAGCACCAGGTTCACGCGGTGGCGCAGTTCGATGGCGTGGATTTCCTGGCGTTTTTCATTGAGCAGGAAAGTCGCCACGTCCACCGGCACCTGCACATGCACGGCCCCGGTGTTGTCCTTCATGGCTTCCTCTTCCATGATGCGCAGGATGTGCAGCGCAGCGGATTCGGTGGAGCGTATGTGTCCGGTGCCGTTGCAGCGCGGGCAGGGGATGTAGCTGGTTTCCGCGAGCGCCGGGCGCAGCCGCTGACGCGACAGTTCCAGCAGCCCGAAGCGGCTGATCTTGCCGGTCTGCACGCGCGCGCGGTCGAAATGCAGCGCGTCGCGCAGGCGGTTTTCGACTTCGCGCTGGTTGCGCGGGTTTTCCATGTCGATGAAGTCGATCACGATCAGACCGCCCAGGTCGCGCAGCCGCAATTGCCGGGCGATTTCGTCGGCCGCTTCGCAATTGGTGCGCAGCGCCGTTTCCTCGATGTCCGCGCCCTTGGTGGCGCGTCCCGAGTTCACGTCTACAGCGACCAGCGCTTCGGTGTGGTCTATGACCACGCGCCCGCCCGAAGGCAGGTGTACGTCGCGCGCATAGGCCGATTCGATCTGGTGTTCGATCTGGAAGCGCGAAAACAGCGGCACGTCGTCGCGATAACGCTTCACGCGGTTCACGGTGGCCGGCATGACGTGGCTCATGAACTGCCGCGCCTGCTCGAAAATCTCATCGGTGTCGATAAGAATTTCGCCGATGTCGGGCTGGAAGTAG
>JAEUNN010000409.1 GCA_016791085.1 Rhodocyclaceae bacterium
GGGCAGGTACAGCGACAGCCCCATGCGGAACAGCATGGCCGCGCTGGCGCCCTGCACCGACAGCGTGCTCGCGCCGGTGCGCGCATTGCCGAAACACACCATGCCGTCATAGCTCGCGAACAGCCGCTCGATATTGAACAGTTCGGGCACGCCTAGCGCACGCGGCAGGCGTTCCGGCGCACCATGGCGGACGAAGGGTTGCGGCGGCCAGGCGCCCCGGACGATGCGATCGGCATCGTCGCGCGAGCATAGTGCGGTCAGTATGGGTCTGGCTGTTGCGGCCATAGGGCAAGCTCCTCGTGGGTGGCCATGGAAATTCACCTGCGCCGGTCGATACCCTGCGCGCGGCGCCGTTCCGGCGCAGCGATTCGGCGCGCGGATAGTCCCCGGCGCTCAGGCCGCGCGCGGCAAGAGCTATTTTTTCGGTACTGGGATTGGTCAGGCGATTGTATTCGTCGCGAACGAGCGCGTCACGGTTGTCGGTGTGGGGGCAGGACAGGCGCCGGCTGGATCGACGCCCGGATTCCGGACGGCTTGCGTCCCGGCCGGCGACACGTTTCAACCGCTGCCGCGGCGATTCCCTGCGTCACGCCTTGGCATGCTTACCTAGCCGCAAGCGCGGCCACCGTGTTGCCGCAAGCCGGTTGCGGCGCAGCATCGACGGATGTCATCCGGCGCGGCGCGGCCCGTGCTAGCGACGGGTAGCGTGCGCAACTCGTGGATTGGAGCGCACCCGGCCACACAACTGGATCAGGCCCGCAACGACCGGACGCGCCAGGCGCCGGCCGGCCGGCAGGGTGGTCAGGCGCGGGTTTCGTTGGCTTTGACGCGACGTTCGGCCATCGCGTGCGCCAGACTGGCGAGATCGGCCGGCCCCAGCAGGCGCTCGGCGAGCGGCAGCAGCCGATATTCCTCGGCGTCGAGGTGGTGCCGGTACATGGTCACGAAGCGTGCCGTCACGTCCCAGTCCGGAACGCTGGTTTTGCCCTCTTCGAGCGCGCGCAGCCAGCTCGCGATAAGTTCCCAGTAACGCAGCAGGTGCTCGTGCTCGGCGATCAGTTCGCGCTGCAGGCAGTCCAGCGCGGCACGGCCGCGGTCCGGCATGAGATTCTGCAGCATGGGCAACAGACATTCTTCTTCGTCGGCGTGATGGCGCGCCAGCACCTTGCCGAAATAGTCGACGACACCGCGTGCCTGCTGCAGCGTTTCGCTGTCCGCACCGCGGCGCGGCACCTGCTCGACCAGTCGCAGCAGCGTATCCAGATGGACACGTATGTTTTGATGGCAGGCACTCAGGGCCGCCAAAGGCTGATCGATGCCGGCGCCGGCATGTTGCTGAAAATTGACCTGCATTTGTCCCTCCTCGGGCGCGAGAACTGCCGGCACCTTACCGGCGGCACTCAAGCTCCCGACTTCTGTCTTTTGACCCTACGCACCTTATGCCTGCAGTATGCCCCGAAGTTCTTGCCAGGGCCAGGAAATTCGACCCTAACGCGCAACCGACACGGCACTCACGTGGGCCAAACGCACCTGGCGGGCGTGAACGCAGCGCGCAAATTCCACTGCGGGGAGTTACTGCCAGGGCGCGCGAAAACTGGCGCGGCCGCGCGCCCGGCGCTCAAATTATAACCAAATCATGGCCCCGCGCGCATCATGCGTGACTGCCACGGAAACGATGTAACCAAACACCAGCAAGGCCGCAAGCCATGAAGCGCATCGAAGGTAAATGGGCCTTCCCGGACGCAGCGCGAGCACCCCGAGCAGTATGTACGCGAACAAGCCAAGTACTTTTGCGGTAAGCCAGGCATGCACGAACGGATACTGGTGCAGGCTTAGCGCGAGCCCGACTGCGCTGGCCAGAAGCAGGCTGTCCACGACATGCGGCAGCACTTTCACGGGCCGCGCGGAGAGCCAGGGCGAACGCGCCAGCATCAGGAGCCCGCGCAGAAAAAACCCCGTACCGCTCAAGGCGACACAGCTCACATGCACGGTTTTGAGCAATTCGTAATTCACGCCCGGCTCGTACGAAATGCTCCATTATCCGGCCGGCGCGGCGGGTTTGTCCTTGATCCGGGAAAAGAATTGCACGATTGCGGTGCGCCGCGACATGGCGCGGGCGGCCGGCAAGGCCGGCGCTTGCAGCGCGGCGGCGGGCGGCCGCTCGGCGCAGCGGACCAATCCGGCACGCCGAGCGCGGCGGGCGCCGGGGCAGCGCTCAAGCCAGGTTCAGGACGCCGATTTCCAGCTCGTCGAACCAGTTGATGAAGCGCCCGACGTCGGCGCCGCGATAGATGGCGCCGTGCTGCGGGCACAGCATGTCTATGTCCAGGCGCGCCACGCGTTCGCACCAGTCGCGCTTGGCTTTTTCCGAGCCCATCCAGCGGCGGTGAAAGCCTTCCGCGAACTTGATGTGCTGGTCGAAATTTTCCACGAACAGGCCGTCCGAACCGGGCGGTAGCAAGGCCGCCCCCACGTCGCCGCAGAACAGGATTTTCGCGCTGGCGTCGTAGAGGTGGAAATTGCCCGAGGAGTGCAGGAAATGCGCCGGCACGGCGGTGAGCCGCGCATTGCCCAGCGGCACTTCCATACCGCCGTCGGGCATGTTCACGAAGGTGGACGCGGTGCCGCCGAAGTGCGGGATGAAACCGGCCCACAGCCAGCTTAGGTAGCACTTCATGCGCGGGTTGAATTCCAGCCACAGGGCCAGCGAAGAAATGATGTCCGGATCCTGGTGCGACGAAAATATGGCCTCGATGGCGGACGGATCGACCTCGTTGCTGACCGCGCCGAACACCGCCGGAAACACCTCCAGGCCGCCCGGGTCGCAAATGAGCGCATGGGCGCCGTCGACCACCAGGTATTCGTTGGTATCGATCAGGTAATTCGGGCGCTCGGGGTCACGCACGATGGCGATCCAGCGCCGCGCGCCTTGTTGGTAGATGGTTTTTGCCACTTTCACGCGTACACCTCCCGCTGTTCCGACTTGGCCAGCACCTGCAGCGAACTGCGGATGGCGCCTATGATCTGGTCGAAATCCATGGATACCTGCATGAGCGCCGCGGCGAACGATCCACCGTAAGCCGCTTCGATTTTTGCCGAGCGCGCGAGCACGCCCCCCAATTCCACCAGGCGGCTGATTTCGTCCAGCAACAAGCCCAGGCGCCGGTGCATTGCCGCCATTTCGCTTTCCTCGTTTTCCAGCCTGATACGCTGGCGCGCCAGCAAGGCCTGGAAGGACGCCCGCACGGTGGTGCCGGACGGCTGCACGCGCGCCAGTACGGCGCCGTTGCGTGCATGCTTGAGCAGATCGGTCACGCTGTGCAGGGAAGCCGCCACCAGCGTACGCAGTTCCGCCATGTGCTCCGTCAGATCGACCGCGAAATGCCGCAATTCATTCGACAGCACGCCAAAGCCCAGCGCCGCCTGGCCGGCCCGCTTGGACAGGAAAATCGCGTTGAGCGCCATCAGGTTGATTTTGAACGCGGTGGCCACCACCGCCTTGATTTGCTCGTTGATATGCACGAGGCGGCGCAATTGCGCAGCGGCGTCTTCC
>JAEUNN010001181.1 GCA_016791085.1 Rhodocyclaceae bacterium
GAACTGCAGCCGGCGACGAGGCCGCTCAGCATGGACAGTCCGGCCGTTGCGGCACGCAGAAAACGGCGCCGCGCCGGGCGCCAGATGCTAGGTTGGTCGGGCTTTGCCATGTGCAGGTTCGCTTGGAGTTGTCGGCAAGCACGACGGGCGCGGCAGTGCTGCCGCGCCCGTCAGGGGTAAACCCCGCGTCGATCGCGGGGCGGTTTCCTCAAAGTGTCTTGAGGAATTCGATCAGTGCGCGCTTGTCGCGGTCGGCCAGGCCGGGCTCTTCGCTGAAGTAGTCGGTGCCGAAATAATGGCCGCGGTTCACCACGAAATCCGGGCACTTGCTCAAATCGAGCAGCGGCTGCACGAGATCGGCAAAGGCCTTGCGCGCCTGTTCGTCGGTGGCGTCCTTGGGCATGGAACTCAGGTCGGATTTGGCTTTGAGCGCCAGCTTTAACACCTTGTCACGCTGCGACAGGTCTACGTTCGACAACAGGTTGATAGGCGTGCCGGTCGGTATCGGGCCGATTTCCAGCCCGTCCTCGCTGAATATGTTCGGGTCCAGGCTGGCCAGCGGTCCCACCAGCGGCTTCAGGAAGCCGGGCAGGTAGCCTTTCGGCACGCGCAGATAGGTTTGCCGGTCGGTCACGTCTATCTTGCCGGGCAGCATTTTGCCGGAAGCGGTTACGAACTGCCGGTTGCCCTCGCGCTTGTCCGGCCACAGCAATTGTTCAATGCCGCTCTGGAAGGATTTCATGCGGTCATCCACCGAGCCCGACCAGTAGAACGTGCCGAGCGTGTTGTTGAGCAGGTAAGGCCCGGTAGACCACAGGCTGATGAGCGAGGCTGGCCGGATGTAACCGCGCCCGCCGGCCGGCATTTCATACTTGAGCGGCGCGCCGCTAAGCGGGTGATGCACGGTGATGCTGCCGACGGACGGCAGGTTCTTGTACGACTCGGACGAAAAATTGTCCCAGATGTCGCCGCGCAGCGCATTGGTCGCAAGCGATGCGCAGGCGTTGGTTTCGAGCAGCGTGACCGGCACGCGCAATTCGTTCGACAGCAGGTTGTTGTGCAGGAAATCCGGCGCCTTCACGATGCGCGTCATGGCCTGCTTGAAGTCGCCGGTTTTGGTCCAGTCCCAGTACTTGTTCCAGCACTTCAAATAGTCCGGCCCCACGCAGCCCTCGCTGGGGAAATAGCTGGCGGTCTGTTCGGGCATTTTGCTGGAGTGGCAACGCGCGCAGCGCTCGGCGAACACTTCCTTGCCGCGCGTGACTTGCGCCGCGTCCTTGCTCAGGTGGCTGTCGCCGCCGGGGGCGTTCTTCAGATAATCCGGCTTCGCCGACGCCAGGAAGAATAGGGCTACGTTGGGCGTCTGCTGCAGGTTGGCGTTCCAGTAACTGGAATTTTTGGCCGCGGTTTTGATCGGGAAAGGCGTGAATTGCGAGCCGCCGATAAAGGGCCGGAAGTGCTCGGTCCATTCCTCGCTGAATAGTCCGATGTTCACATACACGCGATTGAGCGCACCCAGCGCGCCGACCGAATCCGATCCGTCCTTCAGCACGCGCGGCGTATAGACCGTGTCCGGCGCCTTGAAAAAGCGCGTGAGCGGCGTGTCGGCCGGCACGAACTTGTTGAGCTGATCGTTATCCAGGCTGCCCTCGGCAAGTTTTTCGTGGCCCAGCGAGCGCGCCAGTTCCAGCCGCGCCGCCAGGCTATAGACGGCGTTCATGGTGCGCGGATTGTTGATGTAATCGGTCGATACGAAAGACGTATCCAGCGCGCCGGGGCGCGAGGTGGCGAACAGATGCGAAGGATAGCCGGTCAGATCGGGCTTCCAGACCAGCACCCGGTCCACCCAGAAATATTGCGCGCCGGGATTGGAATTCAGATTGGCCCATTGCGGATGTTCCGGGTCTTTGGGCGGGTTGGTCGGATTCGGGCCCACGTGGCAGAAGCCGCAGGTCATGCCGACGCGGTAGGGGCGCACCAGCTTCTTGTCGTTGTAATACTTGGGGTCGGTGTAGAAACGTTCCGGGTCCCAGCGCTTGGCGGCCGCCTCGTCGAAATCCGGGTTGGGAAACAGCCGCAGTCCGACCACACCGGTCGCATAGCCGTAGTAGGAGCCGACCGGCACCGTGGTGCCGCGCGCGCCGATTTTCACGCCCGGGTATTTGGTCTCGTTCTCGAACGGGTCGGCCGGGCAGTTATTGCTGCGCACGTCCAGCCACAGGCCGTAGCGGTCGGCGCGCGGGCCGCCGCCTTTTTCGAAACAGGGCTCATTGACCACGCCCATGTAACGCCAGCGGTTGTCGCGCGAATAGCCGAGCGCAGGGTGGTTGGACAGGATTTTCAGGAAATCCAGCAAGCCCACGCTATCCACGGTGAGCTGGTCCCACAGCCGGTCGTTGCCGCCGGTCCACACTATCCAGTTGTTGCGGCCCTTCACGACCGCATCCAGGGCCTGGGCCGGGGTGATGCCGGGCAGGAAAGGCGCCAGTTCGGCGGCGACCGCCTGCGGATTTTTGCTGAAGCCGTAATCCATGTCGGCGAAATAGTCTTCGTCCGCGGCAGGAAAACTTTCCGCCATGCGGCCCACGCACTTGGCTTCGTCCTGCACATTGCCGGCGCCGCTGCCGCAGGCCGTGCGATAGGACGACAGCGAGGCGCAGGCGGCGATACCCAGCGCGCCGGCTAGGGCGACACCAAACAGTGCGAGGCGAGATCTATTGACTTTCATGCTTGGCTCCCGGGGTTGCGCCTGGATGGCAAAAGTTTGCCGCGGCATCCCGGCGGGGCGCGCGCGGCCTTCGTCCCAGAATAGTCGCGCGACGCCAAACGTCCAAGCAATTTTACCTGCGAGCGTGTCCAGCACCAGCCGCGGGCGCTACCGGCGGGTGACGATTGCTGCAAGGGCGGGAGGGCGGCGCGCGGCGCTGCGCACGCGAACCGGCCGCGGGTAGCGGGCGCCTCGCGGCACGGACCGGCCGGCCGCCCATGGCGCCGCGTGCGGACAGCCGGGCGGCGCGCACCATCGCGCGGGCGCGCCGGCGCGCTGCAGCGGGGGCCGCGGCGACAACGCCGGCCCGCCCCGGCGCGGCCACAAGCGCTACAATCCGCGACGGCCTGCCGTCCGCGCCAAGCGGTGGCGGCGGCTGCGCGGCGCACAGGCGGCGCGCGGGGTGCCGCGGAGCCATCCGGGCAAAATTCCAATATCCGCCGGAATG
Organism: Rhodocyclaceae bacterium; assembly: GCA_016791085.1. Classification (GTDB taxonomy): domain Bacteria; phylum Pseudomonadota; class Gammaproteobacteria; order Burkholderiales; family Rhodocyclaceae; genus JAEUNM01. The sequence goes on from JAEUNN010001181.1 coordinate 3,216, forward strand.
ACGCAGCCATGCTCGAAGCATTCGACGCCACGCTTGCCAGTCACGGTTACTCGGCCGATGCCGC
>JAEUNN010001199.1 GCA_016791085.1 Rhodocyclaceae bacterium
TACAACTACACCTCGTTTTCCGACCGGGAAATCGTGATTCGCCTGTTGGGCGAGGACATGTGGCGCGTGCTCGACGAATTGCGCGCCGAGCGCGTGACGGGCCGTTCCGCGCGCATGCTCTACGAAGTGCTGGGCGACATCTGGGTGGTGCGCCGCAACCCGTATCTGGAAGACGACATGCTAGAAAACCGCGGCCGCCGCAACGCGCTGGCCGAGGCCCTGCACCACCGCCTGCACGAAGTCGACCGCCGCCGCCAGGAAAACGCCCAACGCAGCGGCACGCCGGACGCGGAAGCGCGCTCGCAGCGCGTGGCGCTGCTGGTCGAAGCCGCACACCGCGCCGTGGATGAATTCAAGCGCCACTTCGAGCAGATGTACGACCTGCGCGAGCGCGCCATGAAAGTGCTGTCGCGCCATACACGCCGCGACAACATCGCTTTCGACGGCCTCGCGCGCGTGTCGCACGTGACCGACGCCACCGACTGGCGCGTCGAATTCCCGTTCGTGGTGCTGTATCCGGATACCGAAGACGAAATCGCGCCGCTGGTGCGCGCCTGTATCGAACTGGGGCTCACCATCATTCCGCGCGGCGGCGGCACCGGCTACACCGGCGGCGCCGTGCCGCTCACGCCCAATTCGGCCGTCATCAACACCGAAAAACTTATCGACCTGGGCGCGGTACAGCACAGCGTGCTGCCCGGGCTCAGCCAGCCCTACGCCAGCGTGCGCACCGGCGCCGGCGTGGTCACGCGGCGCGCCATGGAAGCCGCCGAAGCCGCCGGCGTGGTGTTCGCCTGCGATCCCACCTCGGCCGACGCGTCCTGCATAGGCGGCAACATCGCCATGAACGCCGGCGGCAAAAAAGCCGTGCTGTGGGGCACGGCGCTGGATAACCTGGCGTCCTGGCGCATGGTCGATGTGAACGGGCGTTTCATGGAAATTACCCGCGTCGGCCACAACCTCGGCAAAATTCACGACGCCGACCTGGCGCGCTTTTCCATCCAGCGCTTCGAACTCGACGGCCGCACGCCGGCCGGCGCACCCGAAATGCTGGAAATTCCCGGCCCGTCCTTCCGCAAGCTGGGCCTGGGCAAGGACGTCACGGACAAATTCCTGTCCGGCCTGCCCGGCGTGCAGAAAGAAGGCACCGACGGCATCATCACTTCGGCCGTGTGGGTGCTGCACCGCATGCCCGAACATACGCGCACGGTATGCCTGGAATTTTTCGGCCAGGTGCGCGAAGCCGTGCCGTCCATCGTGGAAATCAAGGAATACCTCGATCGCCGCCCCGGCGGCGCCATCCTGGCCGGCCTCGAACACCTGGACGAGCGCTACGTCAAAGCCGTCGGCTACGCAACCAAAGCCAAGCGCCGCGGCGAATCGTCGGGGCGGCCGAAAATGGTGCTGATCGGCGATATCGTCGGCGACGACGAAGCCGCCGTCATGCGCGCGGCGTCCGAAGTCGTGCGCATCTGCAACGCCCGCGGCGCGGAAGGTTTTATCGCCGCAAGCCCGGAGGCGCGCAAAAAATTCTGGCTGGACCGCAGCCGCACCGCCGCCATCGCGCGCCACACCAATGCGTTCAAGGTGAACGAGGACGTGGTGATTCCGCTGCCGCGCATGGGCGACTATTGCGACGGCATCGAACGCATCAATATCGAACTGTCGCTGAAAAACAAGCTGCGCCTGTGCGCGGCGCTGGCGGACCTGCTGCGCGGCGACCTGCCGCTGCACCAGTACGACGCCAACCTCGACAAGAACGTGCTGATCGGCGACCGCCGCAGCGCCGCGCTGGAACATATCGCCAGTGTGCGCGCGCGCTGGCAATGGATATACAACAACCTCGACCTGCCGCTCGGCGAAGCCGAAGTCGTGTTGTCGGCGCAGGGCGTGCAGTTCGGGCCGCTCACCAACAAGGCCGCGCGGCCGCTGTTGTTCCATCGCCTGCAGGACTATTCGCTGCGCGTGTCGTGGAAAAAGGAACTGCTGCCGCAACTGGAAAGCATGTTCGCGGGCGCCATGTACGCGCCCGTCGTCGAGCGCATCAAGGCCCTGCACAAGGAAGTGCTGCGCTCGCGCGTGTTCGTGGCGCTGCACATGCACGCCGGCGACGGCAACGTGCATACCAATCTGCCGGTCAATTCCGACGACTATGCCATGCTGCAGGAAGCCAATGCCGCGGTGGGCCGCATCATGGCGCTGGCGCGCGCGCTGGGCGGCGTGATATCCGGCGAACATGGCATAGGCATTACCAAGCTGGAGTTCCTGAGCGAAAAGGAACTGCGCCCGTTCGCCGAATACAAGCAGCGCATCGATCCCGACGGCCACTTCAACAAGGGCAAACTATTGCCGGGCGCCGACCTGCGCCGCGCCTACACGCCTTCGTTCTCGCTGTTGGGCGCCGAATCGCTCATCATGGAACAATCGGATATCGGCGACATATCCGACATGATCAAGAACTGCCTGCGCTGCGGCAAGTGCAAGCCGGTGTGCACCACCCACGTGCCGCGCGCCAACCTGCTCTACAGCCCGCGCAACAAGATACTGGCCACATCGCTGCTGATCGAAGCTTTCCTGTACGAAGAACAGACGCGGCGCGGCGTTAGTCTGCGTCATTTCGACGAATTCGGCGAAGTGGCGGACCACTGCACGGTATGCCACAAGTGCGTGAACCCCTGCCCGGTGGATATCGATTTCGGCGACGTGTCCATCGCCATGCGCAACCTGCTGCGCCGCGAGGGCAAGAAAAAATTCAATCCGGGTACGTTCGCGGCGATGGCCTTCCTGAACGCGACCGACCCCACGCGCATCAAGCTCATACGCAAGGGCCTTGTGGATTGGTCGTACAAGCTGCAGCGCCTGGGCAACAAACTCGGCAAGTCCTTCGGCCTGGTACAGCCGCAAACGCGCCAGCCGCCCGCCACCACGGCGCGCGGGCCGATCAAGGCGCAGGTCATACATTTCATCAACAAGCCCATGCCGGCGAAAATGCCCAGCCGCACGGCGCGTGCCATGCTGGACATAGAAGACGACAAGATCGTGCCGGTCATACGCAATCCCAAGCTGACCGCCGAAGATGCCGATGCGGTGTTCTATTTCCCCGGCTGCGGTTCCGAGCGCCTGTTTTCCCAGGTCGGCCTGGCCACGCAGGCCATGCTGTACCACGTCGGCGCGGTCACCGTGCTGCCGCCCGGCTATCTGTGCTGCGGCTATCCGCAAACTTCGGCCGGCGACGAAGACAAGGGCCAGCAGATCAGCACCGCCAACCGCGTGCTGTTCCACCGCGTGGCCAACACGCTCAACTATCTGGACATCAAAACGGTGCTCGTAAGTTGCGGCACCTGCATGGACCAGCTCATGAAATACGAATTCGAAAAGATATTCCCGGGCTGCCGCCTGCTCGACATACACGAATATCTGCTCGAAAAGGGCGTCAAGCTCGAAGGCGTGAAGGGCGTGCGCTACATGTACCACGACCCCTGCCACACGCCCATCAAGACGCAACAGCCGATCAAGCTGGTAAATCAGCTGATGGGGCAGAAGGTGGAACTGAACGACCGCTGCTGCGGCGAATCCGGCACCTTCGCGGCTTCGCGCCCGGATATCGCGACCCAGGTGCGCAGCCGCAAACAGGTCGAAATGGAAGCCGGCGCG